>JAGRMX010000279.1 GCA_020441025.1 Leptospiraceae bacterium | reverse complement strand
GGCTGTGTTTACTTCCGGCATTGCGTTTCAGTTCACGCCCCCGGGCTACGCGACCGCTGGCGATTTTATATTGATCGATATAGATGAAGTTATCCAGCAGGTATCCCCGAATTATGGAAAAAATGGCGTAAGCCATGAACGCGCCGTACAATCCGCCCACCACATAATAACCCATTGGCAACCAATCGTTCTGGTAGGCCGCACCCAGACCCGCCAGGGCCACGCCGGTAAACAGCAGCAGAATAATCAAAGCCGCAAAAGGCGATTGGCGATCCTGCCAGCGATAGACGGTGCGCTCGTCGGTAGTATGTATATGGATCTGTTCCGTCGACAGGGCGGGGTAGCGTTCATTGCGCAGGCGGGCGCCTTTGATAAAGTTATCCAGCTTGCGTAACATGGATTCGGCGTTGGCTTTGCGATTAAAATCGCACACATCCCACCAGGCGCCATTGCGACGCAACAGGGCGGCAATGTATCGCCGTCGACCGCGCAACCGCATGGTAACACCGGTAATATCACCGAAACCCAGTTCGCCCGTTTGGCCGTCACTGTCTTCAATTTGCAGACAGCCCATATCGCTGCGAAAAATCAGTCGGGCGGGAATGCGCTTCAATTGCATGCGCGACAATAATCCGCCGCATAGAAACATAAGTCCGCCACCGGCGGTAATCAGGCTGACATCCGAAATTTCACCGGCGGCCAGCAGCAGGGCGCCCAGCGCAAAGGCCAGACCGCCGATTATGATTATGACAATCGCCAGTATGCGCGTAAAACGATCCTGTCGAAATTCAAGTGTTTCGTTGGTACCGGTGTGCAATGAATAGGGCATGTCGGTTCTCGTTAGCTTCCGTATTTCAAAACAGTTTCAGGCTCATTTGCCCGGAATCGGCCAACCCAGTTTCTCCAGCACCTGTTTGATATCCGACCAGACTTCTTTTTTAGCGCGGCCGCTATCCGTGCGCGATTGGCGCAAAACGTAACTGGGATGATATGTAGGCATTACCGGGATTCCGTCGTAAGCGGACCACTGGCCGCGCAGGCCGGTAATGCCCCGGGTGGTGTTTAATAAAAACTTCGTGGCCGGGTTACCCAGCGTGACAATCACCTTCGGTTGAATCAACGCGATTTGGCGCAGCAGCACCGGCGAACAGGCCCGCACTTCATCCGCTTCGGGCGGCCGATCGCGTTCGAATTTTAGATCGATGGTCGGACGACATTTCACCACGTTGGCAATGTACACCTGCGTACGCGGAACACCCATGCCGTTTTCAATTATGCGGGTCAGTAATTCGCCGGCCGGTCCCACGAACGGACGACCGGTCTGATCCTCCACCCGGCCGGGGCCTTCCCCGATAAACATAACGTCCGCGTCCGGATGGCCTTCGCCAAACACGATTGTATTGCGGGTGGAATGCAACTTACACAGCGTGCATTCCGAAATGGATTGTTCCAGTTCGCTCAGGAGGGCGCGGCGAGTTTCGGCATCGACGGATGCAAATTCAGATGCAAATTCGGACGCGCCGACCGGTGCCCGCCCGGCAGAGGATACGTGCGCGTGCCCCTCCGGTTTACGCACCGTGGGTCGCTCGCCGCCGGAAAAAAAGTCTAACTGCGACATGAATGCAGTATTTGCTCCAGGTCGGGATAGATGCCGCCAAAAGCTCCGTTGGACATGGCCAGCACCACGTCACCGTCCTCATGGGGCTGGAACTGTTTGCGAAAACGGGTCAGCAATTCATCGGGAGTGCCGGCGAAGTACGCCCTGGTTTTCTTTTTACGGCTGCGATTGATTTCATTGACCAATCGCCGTACATCAAGTCTTTCTTTGCGGCTCACTTTATCCGGATTGAACACGTCGCATATATACACCCGGTCGGCGCCGCGAAAAGCGTTCACGTACGTCTTTTGAAAAAGTTTTCTGTGCGAAGTGGCACTGCGCGGTTCAAAGAGAGCATGAATAGTGCGTCCGGGGTAGGCATCGCGCACAGCTTTGATTGTAGCCCGGACCGCGGTGGGATGATGCGCGAAGTCTTCGATAAAAGTGATGCCTGCGTCGGCAGCGGCAGTCGATTCGGCCGGTAAATCGAGGCGGACCTGCTGACGCCGCAGGACTCCCGGGAAATTTTGTAGCGCGCGACGTACACGCTCCGGATCCAATCCCAGTTTCGCGGCCAGTATGCTGACAGCCTGGGCGTTGGCCGTATTATGCTCACCTAACAATGCGAAGTCTTCGATGGTCCCGGGCCAGTCGAATTGCACCGTGCGCGCTTTGCGGGAGAACGCGCTCAATGCAATCGGAGAATCATTGGAAACGCCCCGGTTTTCTTTTTGTACATACGGCGGTTTAATGCCGATTTCCCGCAAGGCGCTCGCTTTTTTGCGGGTGAAGCGTTCGGATGCGTACCAATGAATCGGCGCCAGATGATAATCGCGCAAAACCTGACGGACACCTCTGTCTTCCGCGGCGGCGATGACCGATCCCTTGCCGGGTACCAGACGCAGCAAATGTTGAAAGCTTTTCTGATACGCGCGCTTATTCTCATAAATGTCCGCGTGATCGAACTCCACGGATGTAAGAATTAAGTATTTTGGACGATAGTGTAAAAACTTGGCCGCCTTATCGAAGAAAGCCGTATCGTACTCGTCGCCTTCAATGACGAAGTACTGCGAATCGCTCACCCGGAATCCGTTCATGCCGTCGGCCCGCACTCCACCGGCGAATAAACCCGGCGGCCGGTCGGCCTCGCTCAATACATGATCCATGAGAAACGTGGTGGTGGTTTTGCCGTGGGTACCGGCGATAACAATCACCTGTTTGTCTTTGAGAAAGAAATCGAATAGAGCGGCCGCCATGCTGGTATAGGGCAGGCGTTCATTTAAGATGTATTCCACTTCCACGTTGCCGCGTGAAATGGCATTCCCGATAATACACAGGTCGGGGTGTTTGCGTTGTAGATTGGCGGCATCGAAGGGATGGGCGTCAATGCCCCATTCCCGCAACTTATCGGACATGGGCGGATACAGAGCATGATCCGATCCGCTGACCGTGTGGCCGCCGGCTTGCAACATGGCGGCCAGGTTGCCCATGGCAACGCCGCCGACGCCTACCAGATGAATGTGCATAGTTTTAGAATTAACAGTAGCTAAAAATAAAAATCAGAAAAAAATGCTAAATAAAATATATTTTTAAGATATTATAAAGAAACAATGCGCAGGCTGAATTGTAGCCATGTGTTCTAACAGATAACTGTAACAATCTTGCCCTGTCATACCCGACCCCCCCCCAATCGATTAGTATTCACTCAGTATTTGTATCGAGCGCCATAAACTGGAAAGCAGCGTCAGAATGAGCAGGGGTAATAAAATCACAATCAGTGTTGTGACAAAATGTACCAGAATTTCCGCACGGGTTTTGCCCCGCACGAGCGCGTGCAGATCCAACGAAAGATACAGACAGTACGCAATTGCTAATAGCAACACCAGAAATCCCAGCAGGGGATGAATAAAAAAACACAATGCGGAGCCCGAAACGGGCAGATGTAGATACAGGGCTACATTTTTGATTTCAATATCGCTCTCATCGGGCACATGCGGCGTGCGGGCGTGTTGAATCAAGCCGTCCAGCAGAGCCGCCAGGACCAGCGAACCGACTGCCAGCATCAACGGCGCGAAAATCAAAATCACCGGATGCAAATCGGGTCCGATGACGAAACGCAGCGGGGAAAGCAGGCTCAGTACGGGAAAAAAAAGCAACAGGGGCGCATGATAGCGAATGAACAGGCCCAGCGCCGTGGTGGGCCTGTCCGGCGACCGCAGAAAGGCGATCAGACTCGCACGGGCATCCGTTAGAATCCCTTGCAGATGTCCGGTCGCCTCAGTCAGGAGCATGCCGCTGAAATGCGGCCGTATGGTCAGCCCGTCAACTGTTTCACCGCGGACAGCACCGCGTCGTAATTCGGCTCTTGCGTAATCTCCGGAACCAGTTCGGAATAGGTGATTTTATTGTCCGGTCCGACAACGAAAACGGCCCGGGCGGATAATCCCTTGAGGCCGCCGTCGGCGATGTGAGTGCCATAGGCCTTAGAAAAGTTAAAATCGCGGAACTGGGAACCGGTCACCACGTTTTGCAGGCCTTCGGTTTCACAGAATCGCTTCATGGCGAAAGGCAAATCGCCGGATACGACCAATACGACCGTGTTGCTTAAATCGTTGGCGCGCTGATTGAATTCACGCGTTTCTTTGGCGCACACGCCGGTGTCCAGGCTGGGCACGGCCACCAGCACCTTGACCTTATCGCCAAAGTCCTTCAAACTGGCGGTGGATAAATCGTCTTTGATGACGGTAAAATCGGGTGCGTTCTGTCCGGCCTGCGGAATCTGTCCTTCCAGATTTACAGGATTGCCCTTTAATGTTACTTGAGCCATAGTTGTTCATCTCCAGTGTTTCTATTCAAATGTTTCTTTTCAATACACATCCGAATCGGCGGATGTGGATTCGGTCCCCCGAACGGGATGCTCATGGGATCATTTTCGGAATCTGCTCCAATGTATACACAGGGATACTGTCTGGCATCCGGAATTTGCCCTGCGAATCGATTTCTGGTTGCCCGTGCTCGCGGGCCGCTTTCTGATACTGGAATCGCCATAGATGAAGAAAACGATTCTCCATATTATAGCTCAGATCGCGCAGTTTTGCTCGTTCGTATGTCTGGCGCTGGCCCTTATTCCGATTGTGTATCCCGTGGTGCTCATACTGGCGGCGATCATAGTTATGATGGGCCTGTTGGTGCTATTTCTGTATCCTGTGCGTCGCAAGCATGACGCGCTTACACTGGCACAGCAGATGGAAGCGATGGCCGTAGATATTGTCGAGGAGATCGCCCCGGGACGACTGCGACGGGCCCGAAAGACGCTCAGTACTCCCGCAGCGACGACGGATAATCAAGCTCAATCAACAGGCGATTTGTCCGACAGTGAGAGTGCCGCCCGACTATCCATGCGTCAGTGGATGCACGGTCATTATACCACCCGAATTGCCTGGCGTGCCGTGCGACTCAGCATCGTATCGGTTGTGCTAT
>JAGRMX010000278.1 GCA_020441025.1 Leptospiraceae bacterium | reverse complement strand
GTGATATTGCTCTGTTGCTGCGTGCTGTTCGGGACTTTTTTCAATCGCAGGATCAGTTGTACCAAGCACTTGTACTGCGCCTGCAAAATGCGGAAACATATAAGTCAGAAAGTAATATCACAGACGGAATTCTGCGCGGACGGGCCGGGGCACGGTCGCTGCACCGGAAAGAAGATGATTCCGGCGATCCAACTGAAAGGGAGCGCCTGTCGGTTGAATACCAGGACTTCCATATAGAACTCTATCCCTTCGCTTTTGTGCAGGCAGGCGATATATTCTTCTTTGATGGATTTATTCTTAGAAAAGACAAAAGCGATATCATCAGCTATCCGCCCGGCTATCGTCGATCAGAGCATTTGCCGGAGATTCTGGATTTGACGCAATCGGTGCGCCGGCAGGAACAGGACGCGGCTCTGGGTGGTGGTTACAGCGGAAATACGTATCTTGCTGAGAATCGGAAGGTTATTGAAAGCATTTTTACCGTAGAAGATTTTCGCAAACCGGTGTATCTGATGGATTGGTTGCGCGAGTCCGTATTGAAACAAACGGGCGGCGTGTTTCATCTACAGATGGAAATGGGTACGGGTAAATCGACGTTTGCCCGCGCACTGGATGAGACCCGCCGCACGGGCAATATGAAAATCGACTTCAAGAATCTGACCGTACGCGGTTACTTTTTGAATGATTCGTATCTGGCGAGTGTTCAGGCATTCTGCAATTCTATAAATGATTTTTTCAATCGCGATAAACACGGCGACCGGACCTTTGAATCGCAGGAAACGGATCTGCCCAATGTTCAGTCCGGCAGCGAAACCCCGCGTGAAGATGTGGCCGCTCTTTTGAATTTCTATCGTGACCGGTATGAATGGCATTACGGGACAACCCGCTTGCTTTTTATTATTGATGGCCTGGCCGAGATTCCGGCCGACCAATCGCGCTCGATTATGGATTTTATTCCCACTCGCGATTTATTGAATGATGGCGTGTTTGTACTTTTGACTTCGCGCCCGGTGTATGAATTGCCCGCGCATGTGCGTGATGCAGCAATACTCCAGCCGGACAACATTACCGGAGCAAAAACAATCGATCGTAATGACGCGGAGTATCAGTGCGTGCTTTCGGAATACGCGCAAAAGGAAATTCTTGAGCCGTTGCAACTTGCCGACCGGGTGCAACCGGACATGCTCATGCATAAATCGGAATTCCGGTTCCTGTATATGCGCCTGTACAGGGAACTCTTAAAATCGTACGGGGACAACCTGCCTTCGAGTTTGCCGGAAGGTGCGCTTTTACTGGAACAGTATCTGGAGCGCCTGCGCAAACTGTACGGCGATAAGTTTTATCAGCACTTGAGCACGCTGCTCGCCATTCTGGCGAGCGCTTATGAACCGTTGACTTTAGCCGAAATCGCCTATCTTTCCGGCAGGGACGAGCCCGATTTCAAGATGCTTGCGTACCTGGCCGACCTGCGCGGATTTTTTAAGACCGAACGCAGCTATCGGGGCAATTTGATTTCGCTGCACCAGGAATGGAAAGAGGGTGCGCGGAGTTTATTAGATGAAACTATTCGTATGTTAGTGCGCCAGTGGATTGATGATTGTCTGTCGTTACCCAAAGAAAAGCTGAATGCGGAAAATGATGGCATGACGTATTTGTTTTCGTATCTGCACGAATACGCGGAGAATTATTGCAAGGTTGCGAAGCTTGCGGCGGATACGGGAATTCGGCTCTTAACCGCATTTGAAAGATTCTCCGGTAATGATCAGCAAATTTACCTGTTGCAGAGGCAGCGACGCATAACGGAAAGTGCGCTGGGGGTATTCACGGACTCAGGTGAAAATTCCATGTTGTTCGCGAAGGCCGAGGAGTACAGAGGGGATGTGGAGTTCAGCTTGAAGGAGAAGCTTCATGGTCATGGCTTTTACTCCAGTGCAATCCTGCATCTGAACCAGCTTCCAGAGAGCGACCGGCAGGATTGTCGAGGGCAATTGCTGCAACTGTTTTCGAAGCGTGCCAGCGCGGCGCTGAATATAAAAACATATAGACAGCATGCTATCGAAGACTGCGACCGAGCGATCCAGCTGTTCAATGAGCTAAAAGCAGACGGATGCAAGCTGGATGTTTTCAGTCTGGTGAAAATCTACTCTGATCGAAGTACGGCCTGTGTTTTTGAAGCCCGTTACGAAGACGCGGCGAGTGATTGCGATTTTACAATTCAACTGCTTGAAGAAACATCTTCAGACAAGAATGAAAACCAGCACGTATCCAGTCTTGCTCGGTTATTTCTGAATCGGGGTCGCGCCAGATACCATTCCGGGCAGCTTTCGGAAGCGTATGATGATTGCAGCGAGGCCATCCGGCTGATTGAAAAATCACAGGCCGTGAGGTTTTTGAACGAGGCTTTGTTTCTTAAAGGCTCTATATGTTTTAAGCTTGGCGACGTTGAGCATGCAATTGGTGCATACTCGCTTGCAATTGAGCAGTTTGAGGACATGCAAAGGAAGGGTCATGTTGTAGATGAAATCTCCTTTTGCGACGTCTTGAGCGCTCGTTCGGAGGCCCATGCAAGAATTGCGAATTTTCAGGATGCGTTTCTTGATATAAGTTCTGCAATTGATAGGCGCGCCCGGCTGCGAGCGCAGGGCAGGTTGTCATCGGGCATTTCCTCGCTGTGGCAGGATATCCTGCTGCGCGGCAAACTATACATGCAGCAAAAAAAATACGAAATGGCGCTACTCGACTTTGAGTATGCCAGTGAGGTCAATCCCGGTAGTGGTGAGTATGAGGCGGCCAAAGCGCTGGCAGAAATGGGTGAATACACGCGTGCAGTTTTCAAGCTCGAAGGGATACGAAGCAGGCAAAGCGTTGAAAAAGAAGAGCTATTAGCTCAACAAGAGTTCAGAAATCTGCGTGCGCATAGCGGATGGAACAAGCTTGTACAAAACTGGAACAATCCGGAAGAGTTTTCAATAGAATCCTTGATCGAAAACATGAATGAAGCCGGTTCGTATATTTCGTTAGGCGTAAAGCTTTTACGAGACGCCGCCACTTTCTTTAGAAATGTAGGTGGCCAGAATCCTGGTATACATGACACAATGATGGAGAATGCTGATGTGTATGAAAACGTGGCGGATATGGTTGAGAAGAATCCGCAAGCGTTGATTCCTCTGACGGAAGGGCTGCCAGACAATGTACGGTTACATATGCAGCAAATCGCCGGCGACAGAGAGCAGGCTACATTTCTGGATTTAACCAGAAAACTGCTAATGAACGCAGCGAGTTTTTTTGAAGACATAGGCCAGCAAAACGAACCGCTCAAAGCCCAGATGCTTGAAAACTCTGACGTCTATGATCAAGTTCAGGAGTACCTGGACTTTAAAGGACATGCATATGCATTCTGGAAATGGGCTTTTGAAAAGCGTTCCGTAGATGTGGCAGGAATGGTATTGCGGCTACAGGCAAATATTATCCGTCAAACACTGCGCAGGATGCGATCGGACAATCGTGCAGGCCGATTGAAACTACTGGGGTGCGCAGTTGTGCTTGAGGAAATGGCTGCAACTGTTTATGAGTGCAGTCCGGAAGATCTATTGAGACCATTGGGACCTGCGAACTCCGGCAGCCATCTGGATACCACCGTTGGCCTGCTTTATGATGTGTCGCAGTTTGACGGGAATCTTTCTGATTTCGCATCCGATCCGCAGCAGGCGGGGCTTTATTCGGAAATTGCCAGTCTGGCGGTATCCGTGGCCAATGCTACAAGAAAGAGTCCGTTTGAAAGGCTACATTCCGAGGCGGACGCAACGCAGAATATCCCGCCTGAATTCCGTGATGAAATGGTGGTGCTCGATAAGAACGAAGGGTTTACTCTGGGCTTTCACTACCGCGCAATTCAAGTATTAAAAAATCTGGGTAATAGTCGCAGCCAGCTGTATTCGGGTTATCTGGGCATAGTTTATACAAGCCTCGGTCTGTGGTATTATCGAAACGAATCGCATGCGGAAGCAATAGATTATCTTACCCGGGCAATCGAGGCCTTTGAAACCGTACCGGAAGAAATGCGAGCGAAACTATTTGAGGCGATTGTGGAAACGTTTTATTTACGGGGGCGCATTCTTTTGGTAGAGATGGATGCTGTTGATGAGGCACTGAGAGATTTTCATGAATGCGTGCGAGGTCTGAACAATGAAAAACTGATCCGGCAATATTTGCAATCCAATCGCCTGCTGGATCACCTCTATCTCTGCGGTATACGATTGCAGCTGCAAAGCGAGTTACAGGAAGCATTGCCTTGTTATAATATGATCATTGAGCTATTAAGTAACAGGGTAGATTTTTTAACTTATGACCAATTAGATAATCTTGCGTGTGTATATCATTTTCGTGGGCAGGTGTATTTAGAATCTGAAAGTGACAGCGATGCGGCAATCCAGGATTTCAATCATGCGTGCAGCATTTATGATGAAATGGAAGATGCTATGACCCCGGAATACTGGAATAATCTGGCCGGTGTGCTGCGGAGTCGCGGAAATTACTACGCATCTGTCGATTCACCTGAAGATGCAAAAGAAAACCATGCAAAGTCGCTCGAGATTCGCAAGCGTCTACGCAATCAAGATTATCCGGACATCGAAATACATCTCGCTGAGTCTCTTGATGCATATGGACTCGGCCTGCTTTTGAATGGGAAAATAGAAGAGAGCCTGATTTATTTTGAGCAAGCCTCTTCAACAGTCCCGGGACATTCAACCTACAATCTCGCCTGTGCCCATGCGCGATTGGGAAACCTTAACACTGCATTTGACTTTCTTGAGCAAAATCGAGATTCAGATTTCAAGCAACCACGAGAACATGTTGAACAGGACACGGACCTCACCTCCCTCCACTCCGACCCACGCTGGTCGCAACTACTAAAAAACTGGGACAAAACTGAGTAAACTATGCAAACACACACTGAAATCTCTGCAATCCTCCTGCGCGACGCCGCTACATTTTTTCGAAACATCGGGAATGCCAATCCATCGCTTCAAAACCAAATGGAAGAAAGTGCCGCCATGAGTGATCACGTGGCGCATCT
>JAGRMX010000277.1 GCA_020441025.1 Leptospiraceae bacterium | reverse complement strand
CCGGGTTTGAAGCTAAACCACCAGTAGAATTGAATTATTATGTAGCTGAGCAGTATACCGAGAATGCCAAAGCGCATAAAACGATCGAATATGTATTTGCGGCGCACCGTGTCGTAAATGAAGGCCCGTGCCAGAGCCAGGCATATGATGGCGAATACGGCGTTGAATAGTAAAGGCAAAACGCGCTGAGAAGGATTGACTTCATAAAAAACTTTTAAAACCAGTACGGTTGTCGTGGCGATGTTGATGGCGGTGATACTACCGGAGGCGATTAATTTATAAACCAAATCATCACGGCGGGTTCGATAGTACTCGGCGGACAGAATGTACACCATAGTAGAGAACATAATGGTCTGAGTAAAATGCAAGAAGGCCAGACCCGACGGTGTGGTTAAGAATTCCAGTATTGCCATGATTGTATAAACCGGATGATTACAGGTTTTCGTATAACCAGAGCGCCCCTTTCACGATATAAAAAATCGCAATCACTACAATGCACAGGGAGAAAACTACTTTGATTACTCGCTCGGGCAAATATCGCGCTATGTACGGTCCGATTTGACCGCCGATGATCACACCCGAGCCGGTAAAAATCCATAAATCCCACAGAATGTAGCCGGCATTCAAGTTCAAAACTGTAATGATCCAATCGCAGGCGGCCTCCACCAGAATGGCCGTGGCGTTGGCTTTGCGGGTTTTTAAGAACATGCCTTTTTCCAGTAAAGGTTGAGAAATTTCACAGATTCCGGTGCCGGTGGATGCGGAGAACAATCCGCCGATGGGTGGAGCCCACATGTATCCGTAAATGTCTTCCATGGCAACGGATTCGCGCCAGCCGAAGCGTAGTTGGATGGCCGACCATAATTGCAGGCTGGCAATGAACAGAATGATTATACCCAATATCAGTTTTAAAATATCGCCGTTAATGATAAATAAGATGTGATTACCGATTACTACACCGGGTATCGTGAGCATGATCAACAAAAAGCCGGCCTGCAAATCGGCCTGTCGGTACCAGATGTATCGCAATGCGCCGCTGGTCATGCCGACGGTTTCGGTTGCGATGCCGGTAGCCACGGCCTTCTGGATGGGGATATTCAAGAACAGGTTATAGATGGGTTGAAATAGCACGCCGCCTGAAAACCCCGATGAGTTGGCCAGTATGGCAATCACAATCGAAATGGGGAACATGTAGGCGTACTCAAAACTGATGTCAAACATGGGCGTTTATACCGGGCAAACGGCGTTCAGTCGGGAAGATTGACCGTGCAGTGTGCTATGACTCCGGCTTATCTCGATTCTGGTCTTGCACTTGATTATGAAGCAGCTCTTTGTTTAGATCACCCCGATTGTTATGTTGATCCAGTTCGGTGATACCGAAAACCCGATACAAATTCAATATCGATTTCATTTCGGAGAAATCAATGCGCATATCGTTGAAGATCGGGTCCATTCTGGATTGAACCTGTTGCTGGAACTCGGAGGGGCCGGCAAGGGACAGTTCGTCGGAAACCTGTCTTAATTGATGCATGCCATGTTCAATGCCGGTCATTTCATCTTTAATATGCAGAATTAGGTCTTTAAGATGGTCGTTCATCCGGTTGATCAAAATACCCACCTGTCCGATTTCATCTTCCGAATAAATCGGGATGGATACGCTCAAATCGCCGTCGGCGATACGCACTGTGGCGTGGACCAACTCCTCCATGGGCTCCACTATGTTGCGGGTGAACAAATAAAAGGCGCCGCTGATGCAAAGGCTCACCACAATTAAGAGTAAGATCATACGCACCTGAAACGTATTTACATGATCGAATAAAATATCGCGATCGAGTCGTTCGGCGGCTTGTTCGTTACCGGTTACGCGGATCACTTCCGATTGAAGCGTGTGCATGAATTGATCCCGGAATACCGGGCTGCCGAGTTCCAGTATAATTTCCGCGCTGACCGAAATGGAAACCAGGGAAATAAGAATAAAATACAACAGAAGCTTCTTCTTGAGTTTGGACATTCGACGGGTGAAAAGCATACGCTGCTCCGTAATGGTTACTTTTGAGATGCTGAGTGTAAACAGCGCGCAGGATTAATTCAATTTTTTCAGGGCCTGCGACGATTGGTCGGCGCCTTTTCGAATCCTTTCCATCAACATGTCGGCGCTTTGAGCGATGTTCCGTAATTCTTCAGTGCGGTCCTGGATTTGTTCCAGGTTGCGAATGAATTCCGAAGTCGAATCGCCTCTGTCTTTCAGCACGTTTGCGATGTCTTCGGTGTATTGTTGAATCTGTTGGATCAAGCGAATACCGCGCTCGGCGGGCCCTTTGTTGGCGTGCGCCTTCTCCACATTCTCTCCGGAAAGCCCGACGGCTTGATTTACCAGAGAGTCGATGGTATTGTACACATTTTCCGTGGATTTTATGCGCTCAATAGCGCGGGCGATTTCGGTCCGATTGCGTCCCACAATTCCTGAAATCTCTTTTATTTGAAGAGCGGTATGTTCGCTGAGTTTGGATACCTCTTCCGCCACCACCGCGAATCCGCGTCCATGTTCACCCGCCCGGGCCGCTTCGATGGAAGCGTTCAGCGAAAGCAGGGCGATTCGATCGGATATATCTTCAATTACTTTCACGATCGATTGGATGGCCATGGAAGATTGGCTTACGTTGTTGATTTCCGAACCCATAGACTGGAATAACTCCCGACCTTCCATTATCTGTCCGGATACTTCTTTTAAAGAGCTGTTTACCGTCGTGGCATTCGTCTCGACCCGCATGATGAAATTCATCAACTCCTGCAGCATCGGTCCGGCGCTGCTGACCACATCCACCTGCTCCCGGGCGGAAATGGAAACGTCATTCAGCAATTTTCCAATTTCCCGGTGGCTGGCGCCGATCTTTTGAAAAAGTTGCTGCTCCTCGGTCTGTATATCTTTGAGGTTTCCGCGTTGTTCATCCAGTCTGTTCAAATCGCTTTGTAGCTCGTTCAAATACTCGCCAATTATGTTCCAAACCTGTTGTCGATTTTGATGAATAGAGAGAGTGTTCGTGACAAATGTCCGCAGTTCGCCCGGGAGCGAGTCGTCCGCGTCCGATAATTCTTCGGCACGGGAAACCAATTTTCGCAGAGGAGCGGCGGCGACGAATGCAAGCAGGGCCGTGCAAAGAATCAGCAAGCAGGATAGCACCGTCAGAACGGCCCATGTCGGAACTACGGTTGCGTAATCGCTCGAGACATAAAACCAGAAACCGATCAGACTGAACACGCTAAAGACGCAGAGGAAAAAAAGTGCCAGAGAAATCCGGGTTTTAAATTTCATTTTAGCCTGGTTACTCAACCCATGATCCGGTTATATTGGATCGGTCGTATATATTAGAGTAATACAATTACTACTCGGCAATATTGCGCAATTGCTTTTACCCGCGGATTGTAACCGATACTCCGATTAAGAATATGATTTAAACCGCACTTATTGCAATAAGAATGTAAGCAATTGATCGGCACCGGCCGGCAATCGACTTCGCCGATCAATTCTTCAGTTTACGATTGGTCAGGGCCGGTATGCGCGTCCGGGCCGTAGCAATGCCGTCCGGATTGATTTCAGCCACGCTGACGCCCGGACTGACGCCCGCGGCGGCAATGACGGCTCCCCAGGGATCGACAATCATGCCATGCCCGTAGGACTGACGCTTGCCAAAATGCGTACCCACCTGGGTGGGCGCGATTACATAGGACAGATTTTCAATGGCCCGCGCCCGAACCAGTACCTCCCAATGGTCTTTGCCGGTAAAAGCGGTAAATGCGGACGGTATAACGAAAACTTCGGCTCCCCGGGTACTCAATTGACGATACAATTCCGGAAAACGCACATCATAGCAAACGCTCATTCCGATTTTACCAAGCTCTTCGTCCGAAAAAAGAATCGGGCCATCGCCGCCGCGAACATAATCGGACTCGCGATAGGAAACGCCGTCCGGAATATCCACATCGAATAGATGCATTTTTTCATATTTTTTCAGAATGTCACCGTTGGGACCGCAAAGCATGGCAGTATTGTATACCCGGCGATTGCGCATACGGGTGAAATTTTCAGGCAGAGTGTACACGCCACCGCATAAATAGATCTCATGCTTGCGGGCGTTTTCTTTTAAGAAGCGTTCCCCTTCGGCGGCAATTTCTTCCGCCTGCGCGAGCATTTCTTTTTCAGGACCCAGATAAGCGAAGCATTCCGGGAGTACAACCAGGCGTGCCCGCTCATCAACGGCTTTCTTTACCAGAACTTCCGCCTGTTTAAGATTTTCGGACAGGTCCGGTGTACTGTTCATCTGGACTATGGCGGCGGTGTATGTTCGCATAATAACCCCTGATGCTGTGGATGTTAGCAAAATCCACATAATCCGCAGGCATTGCAATCATAAGATGATCCCAGGCATGCCTGTCTGGACATAAAAAAAGCGCGATTATCGCCAGGCGATGAACCGCGCTTTTACCGAAGCATTCAGAATATTATCTGTGTATCCGGTGGATTAAGAATTTGCGTCGGCTGTGACAATTGCCTGTCGGCGAATCTGTAATACCGCCAGAGCATGCGCGCCAAACAGCAGACCGTTATAAAATAGGTCGCCGGCCATGGAATGAGTCAGCAGGAACATCGATTGATCTTGCTGATGAAACGGCAGAGCCATTACAAAGCAGGTTACCAATCCTTCCACACTGTGTGCGTACATTCCGCTGAACGCGAATACGGCCAGGTTGGAAACCAGGAAAAAGGCCAACGTGCCAGCCAGAGACAGGGCAACCAATCGACCGGCGGAAAGCAATGTCCGCACCAGTCGATTCTCACTTTTAATTTCACGGCGTAGCATTTGTCCGAAGAAAGCAGGTAATACAATCGCTACGTTTACGACGGCCATTTGCCAGAAGTCGTAGCCCCCGATGATGATATTGCTGATCAGCATGGCAGCCATGGGAACCAGCCAGGCGTACCGCCGGGATGCGAAATAATAACCAGAAAACAGGGCGATCGCCCCGATGGCGTGAAAGTTGATCGGATGTTCGAGCAGTCTACTGCTCAACCCGACACCAATC
>JAGRMX010000276.1 GCA_020441025.1 Leptospiraceae bacterium | reverse complement strand
CGCTGGCCCGCGGGTCGCGTCGTCGATCGCCGTAAATATCATCCGAGCCGGCCAGGCGGCGGGCGAAGTCGCGGATTCGGGTAGGATCGCCGCGCCAGAAACCACGCATCGTATCGCGATAGCGGTCGTTCCATTCGGACCAGGGATACGGAAAGCCACCCAGGTGGTGGCCGTCTTCGAATACATCCCAGGGCTCGGCTATCAGTTTTACACCGGAGAGAATTGGATCCTGTAGAATCGTGTTAAAAAAGGGCGCGTGCGGGTCGAATTTCTCGTCGTTGCGACCAAGGGAGGCTGCCAGATCAAATCGAAAGCCGTCTACATGCATTTCCGTGACCCAGTAGCGCAGGCTATCCATAATCATCTGTAGTACCCGGGGGTGCTCAACCCGCAGGCTGTTGCCGCAGCCGGCATAATTCATGTACATGCGGGGATTTTCCGGATCCAGGCGATAGTAATTGCGATTATCAATACCGCGAAAACTCAGGGTGGGTCCCAGAAAATCGCCCTCGGCGGTATGATTGTAAACCACATCCAGAATTACTTCCAGCCCGGCGGCATGCAATCGCCGCACCATTTCTTTAAACTCAAGCGTTTCCGCCCCGGGGCTCTGTTCATGACAGTAGGCAATATTGGGTGCGAAGAATCCCAGCGTGTTGTATCCCCAGTAATTGGTCAGGCCATGCTGTACCAGTCGCGGCTCATCGACGCTCTGATGCACCGGTAAAAGTTCAATGGATGTGATGCCCAGCGACAAAAAGTATTCAATCATCCAATCGCTGGCCAGTCCCAGATAGGTGCCGCGAAGATCCGCCGGTACCTCCGGATTCAGCATGGTGATTCCTTTGACATGTGCTTCGTACACAACTGTCTCATTCCAGGGAACGCGCGGATGGCGATCGCCCTGCCAGTCAAAAGTGGAGTCAATCACCACTGAAAGCGGAGCGGTGGCCGCGTTATCTATGGGATTCGGTTTTAGATCGGTTACGTTGTCTTCATATATGTAGTCCAGACTGTCGCGATCCAGGCGAGGAGTGCGACCCAGCGCTCGACTGCAGGGATCGTACAACACCCGTGCGGGATTAAAACGGTGACCGTGATCGGGATCATAGGGTCCATGCACCCGGTATCCGTAGTACTGGCCCGGCTTAAGTTCGGGAACGTACCCGTGCCAGACGCCATTTGTATAGGCCGGTAAACGCAACCGATGACGCTCTTGCGTGTCTGCGGGGCGATCAAACAGGCACAATTCTACGGCGGTCGCGTTTTCACTGAATAGCGCGAAGTTTATACCCTGTCCGTCGTAGTGGGTGCCCAGGGGCCAGGCTGTGCCGGATCGGATTTGCATGTTGGTATCCACCTGGAAAGGTCGTGACGGCTGGTGACAGAATCAACGGAAAAACAGATTGTTTTTCAATTCCGTCGGCAGTTACAATCAGATTTAAAGGACGCCCGAAAAAGTGGCCGGTAAGTTGTGTCGCGGTCTTGCGACGGCAATGGCATGACCTTTTTTTCGGGGGCCGGTTGATCGACACGGGAATTCGGTCGAATGCATGCTGCGAACACAGCCGGAAAGCATCCCAACCCGGATTCTGACTGGATTCTTAATAATTCTTGTATTGTCAGCCACCGATTTCTAATTAGCCACCGGAAGCGCATGTTACCGCTCTGAAATTGAAAAGCAAAATCGACAGACTGTCAGCATAATCGCGTCGTCAGACGCAACGGCCTCCAGTTCCGATTTTAAATCTAAAAGCGATTCAGGTTTCAATTTGCACCCGGACACCGGCAGATGGTCGACCGAACGTGTCGGGTGCCGCAGCGGATCGCAGCCATTCCGGGGACCGGGAATACACAGATAATGCGACCCGGTGGTTCGTGCGTCAGGCTAATTATTAATAAAATTGTAATTCTACCGGTCTAATGTTCATGGAAGTTATTAATAAAACCTACTGAGCAAAATGACGTTCGGTGTTCGCAGGGAATAATCGCGAATGAGACGATACAACATACTGATGATTGGCTGGGAGTATCCGCCGGAAATTACCGGCGGCCTGGCGATAGCCTGCCGGGGCCTGGCCCGCGCTCTGGCGGCTCGTGGGCATAATGTTCATTTCTTAATTCCACGGTTGTCCGGAGGCGCGTTCGAGGATCAGGGCGTAAGGGTGTTCAGTCCGGCCAATTTTACGTATACGGATGTAGAAAAAGAGGAAATTGGCGAGTGGTGGGAAGCCGCCCCCATGACGGAGCAAGCTTCAGCCTATGCCAGCATCCCCGAGGATCAGCGTTCGGCGGCCTCACTCCGGGAAGAAGCCCGGGAAATTCACGGCATGATTGCGGCGCAATTGCGAGGCGGTTACGGCGACCATATTTACCAGGAAGTGGAGCACTTCGCCAGTTACGCGCGTGTGATTGCGCGGCGCGGCAATTATGACATGATTCATGCCCATGACTGGATGGCCTATCCCGCCGGAATTCGCGCGCGGCTGGAAATCAATCGTCCGCTGGTCTGTCATGTGCATGCCACCGAATTCGATCGCAGTGGCGATCATGTGAATCAGTTCATTTACGACATGGAGCGTTATGCGTTTCATTTTTGTGATCGAATTGTCACGGTCAGTAATTACACGAAAAATACCCTGGTGCATCGATACGCCGTCGATGCCGCGAAAGTCGATCCGGTGCACAACGCGGTCGAGTTTGAACTGCCCGATGATTTGAGACATCGTCGCAAGATTGTGGAAGAGCGACCGATCAAAGATAAGATCGTGCTGTTTCTGGGGCGGATTACATTTCAAAAAGGACCCGACTACTTCGTGCGGGCCGCCCGTAAAGTCATCGATCAGGTCAAGAACGTTCGCTTTGTGATGGTCGGCACGGGTGATATGTATCCCCGAATGATAGAAATGGCCGCGGACCTGGGTGTTGGTAAGTATTTTCACTATACCGGCTTTTTAAATCGCGAAGAGGTTCGTCGAATATATGCGATGAGTGACCTGTACGTTATGCCGTCGGTTTCGGAACCGTTCGGCATTTCGCCCCTGGAAGCCATGCTGCACGGTGTGCCGGTCATTGTTTCCCGCCAATCGGGAGTCAGTGAAGTGATTTCGAACTGTATTAAAGTCGATTTCTGGGACGTGGATGAGATAACCAGGAGTATTGTCGAGGTGCTTACGCGGGATGAATTGTCTTCCGGCCTGACAAACGGTGCGGAAAGCGAAGTGCGTCAGATCACCTGGAGTCAGTCGGCAGCGCGTATGGAAACGGTTTACGATACCATCGGAGGATGATATCCGCAAACCTGACCCTGAAGCGGCTGGCAGTGCTTTTTTCACAACCCGGACGGAAAAACAGATTCAATTTTTTATTTTTCGTATCCAAATCTGCCTGGATTTCGATAATTCATTGACGCCGGAGTTTTAAGCGGCGAAAACTGAATCAACTGACGGTTGTCGCGAGGGAACGCCATGACTTCTATATGCCTTTATTTTGAAATCCACCAACCATTCCGAATCAAACCATTTCATTTTTTTGACATCGGAAATATTGACGGCCCGTACGATTACTTCGATCAGGATCGCAATCGCTCCATTCTGAATAAAGTCAGCGCCAAGAGCTATCGTCCCGCTACCGACCTGTTGCTGGATCTGGTGCATCGTCACAGCGGCGATTTCCGTTTTACCCTGTCAGTTTCCGGTCTGGCTCTCGAGCAATTTCAGATGTGGGACCCCTACATTGTGGATAACCTCAAACGGCTGGCCGATACCGGCCATGTGGAGTTTCTGGCGGAAACCTACTACCATTCTCTGAGTTCCCTGTATTCCGAGCGTGAGTTCCGTGAGCAGGTGTATATGCACATCCGGGCCATGCAAAAGGTTATCGGCTACACACCGCATTCTTTCCGTAACACCGAGTTGATTTACTCCAACCACATCGCCTGGCTGGCGGCCAGCATGGGCTTCCAATCGATTTTGATGGAAGGCGCTGATCGTGTGCTGGGCTGGCGTAGTCCCAATTTTCCATATCAGGCCAAATACAATCCCGAAATCAAATGCATGCTGAAAAATTACAGTCTCAGCGATGACATTGCTTTCCGTTTCGGTGAGAAAAACTGGCGGGAATGGCCGCTAACGGCCGACAAATTTTCGCGCTGGGCCCATGAAATCGCCGGCAACGGTACCGTTTTGAATCTCTTCATGGATTTTGAGACCCTGGGTGAGCACCAGTGGGCCGATACCGGCATTTTCGATTTCCTGGAAAGCCTGCCGGGCTCTCTATTGCGTCACCCGGACTTCTCGTTCTCTACCGTCAGTGAAGCGGTCAAGCGCTGGCCGGTGGTGGGGGAAATCGATACCAACGATCCCATCTCCTGGGCCGATACCGAACGCGATGTGACAGCCTGGCTGGGCAACAATATGCAGCGTCAGGCGGCCGAGGCCCTGTATGAGCTGACCGAGCAGGTTTACGCTACCGGCGATGCGGCCCTGCTGGACGTGTTCCGTAAGCTGCAGACTTCCGATCACTTCTATTATATGTGCACCAAGTGGTTCAGTGACGGCGATGTACATAAGTACTTCAGCCCGTACAACAGCCCCCATGACGCCTATGTGTATTATATGAACGTGCTGCACGATTTGCGTCAGCGCGCGGAACACATTCAGCTGGTGCGGGACGAGAACGAAGCACAGAGTATCCATCAGAAGCTGGCCTGAAAATCGCCGGGTTCGTTCCGAATGTAAGCCGATCCGCCCGGGATCGGCTTTTGTTTGTACCCGCCGGGTGCCTGCTGAGTTCATTTGATCTATCAAAAAAACCCGATGATTTCTCTCCGGCACGACCAATGAGTGGTTGACTCACATTGAGTATCCTTTATTTCGCAAGAACAACGAGGTTCCCCATGCAAAACTCTGAAATGATGGAAAAACGCAAACGGCTATGGCGGCTCATGGATCGGGAGCAGAATATTGATATCGATTCACTGACCAAGGCGTTCGCACATCATCTGGAGTATACCATCTGTAAGTACCGTGAAAACATTCAGGGTGCCGATATTTTCCGGGCCCTGGCTTATACGGTGCGCGACT
>JAGRMX010000275.1 GCA_020441025.1 Leptospiraceae bacterium | reverse complement strand
ATTATTGCGATTCATCTTCATCATTGCCCTGTTCGGCCGTCTCACCATTCAATTCGCTAAGTGCTTTTTTAGCGGCCTGTTGAACACGTCGATCCGGATCGTGCTCGGACATGTATTCCAGCAATTCGCGACCGGCGGTTATGCGCGCAGCGGCAATTTGTTCCACGGCGCGGGTGCGAACACCGGCGTTATCATCCCGCGCGGCCGCCAGAATTTCAGCGTGCACGGATTCATCGCCCAGCCGTGCCAGACTGGCCAGCAGGTGTACTTTGAGCGTGTTGAAGCGCGCTCTTTCTCTCGAATCCGGTATGTCTTTTATATTCTGTAATTCTGTTTGTAAATCGGCTATGCAATTCCGATTGCCCAGATGACCGAGAGAATTCACGGCGTACGCACGGGTCGTAACCGATGCGGAGGAGTCCTTTGCCAATTCCAAAAGGTAATCGTATGAATCGTTTACTCCGGCCCTTCCGAAATACAACACGATGGTTTGTACAATTTCCGGATTGGTATTGTTATCGCGGGCTTTTTCTTCCAGGAACGGCGCAATCGGTGTGTACTTTATTTTTCCGAGCAGGCGGATCATGCCGCCCAGGATTTGATTGTTTTCTTGAAAATCTTCTTCACGAACTAAACGGGCCACCGGCTCTCCGGCTCCCTTTGCTTCGATGCGAGTCAGGCCGCTGAGAGCCGCCTGGACGACGTCCCGGTTGCGGTCCTCCAGCGCTTTTAAGAATACCTGCTCGGATGAGCTGTCTTCCAACTCGGTTAAAACGTCAATACAGGCCGCTCGGACCAGGGGATCGGCATCTTCGACGGCCAGTTTCTGGATGAGGGTAACGAAAGGCGGTTGTTCCGTTTCTTCCAGATTTTTAATTTTATGAATGGCGGTACGACGTTCACTGGAAGGCGCGAATTGAATCTGGCGACGCATAGCATCCAACGCTTCGGCGCGTTCTTCTGATGCGGAAGCGGGCGAAGCATCTTCACTTGCGGTTTCAGCTTTTAACAGGACGCCGGAAACGGGAACACCGAGCAGCAATAGAAGCACAAGCACATGCGAAATTTGCGGAACAAATTGGGTAATGAAGCGCAGTCCGAAATCAAGCTTCCGTATGGCGCAAGCGCTGGTTTTCTTCCTCGAGCAATCGAACCCGGTTTTCCAGATTATTGAGCATACGCTGGTTCTCAATATTCTGTTTAAATTTATTGATAAGTTCTTCGATGTCCTTGCGGAGGGTATCAAAATTCCAGGGTTTTTCCACATAGCGATTCAAACCTCCGTAGTTGACCGCATGAATGGCACTGTCCAGTCCTGCTTGGCCCGTGAGTAGAATCTTAATGGTGTCAGGATGGCGCCGATGGATTTCTTCCAGAAATCGATCGCCTTTCATTCCGGGCATGACCTGGTCGGTTATGATCACTTCGATCAATCCGCCCGTACCCTGAATTTCATCAATCAGATTCAGCGCTTCTTCCGCACTGCTGGCCACTTCGACTTCATGGGTTTCCCCGAAATGCTCGCGCAATTGTTCCCGTAAAGTTTCCAGCACGGAAACCTCATCATCCACACAGACGAAGTACCCCTTTTCCATGAACGATCTCCCAACTTATCGACCCGATCGGCAAAATCTTGAGGATATGTACCGGGCTCCCGAACCCGTAAATCCCGCTTATAAAGTGATCGGCTAATCTCGACTCGAACTGATGCCACATTGTGCCATCTATCGGGCATAACTGCAATCATAAACTTCCAGCGAGCCGCAGAAAGTCGCCCTGAAAGGCGCAGGTACACCCGTAGATCCCGCAGCCTGATTCTACCCGGTACGATGGTATTTCCCTGTCGAAAAATTCCGGAGAACATGGAATTTAATGAAGCCGGCAACCTTTTTTAGTCGGGAAAGCACTTGCCCTCCCGGCGGTTCTGATAGTCCGTAAACGCATCATGGATCTGAAATATTTGAAAACCGCACAACCCATTCCCGGCCAGGGTATGAGCTTTACTCTGTATGAAGTGGAAGGCGCAGATACGATTGTACGCATGCTGACTACCATACCGGATACCGGCAAGGTTTCGATCTATCCCAAACCGCCGGTAAAAAAACTATTCGCTCCGGAAAGGTGTGATGCCTCGAATGCGGAAGAATTTCAGACTATCTGGGAGCAGGGTGAAAACCAGGCGCACAAGTAGTCCGGTGCGCTGGTTTAGGAAATGTGCCCAGAGGCGGGATCGAACCACCGACACAGGGATTTTCAGTCCCTTGCTCTACCGACTGAGCTATCTGGGCTGGATTGCATAGCTCTGGCAGCCTGCCTTTTTGTCAATCAAAAGGAACTGCGGATGTGAGTTGGTTCTGGAAACGTTTTTGAAAAAGTTCAACCCAGGTACGGCAAAAGTCGGGTTGCAGTTTCGGATCCCCACCGCAGCGCTCCACAGTTGTTAATTCCAGTCCGGGTTCTCCACATGGATTGATATATTCAAAAGTCCGCAACGAGTTGGAAACATTGATGGCAATGCCGTGACCGCTGAATTGAGACCGCAACTCCAGTCCGATGGATGCTATTTTGTGTCGGCTGGAACACAGGTAAAGTCCGGGAGCGTCACGTCGGGATTCCACAGCCAGGTTCCAGATACGCGCCATGCTTTCGCCGGTGATTTTTAGCAGAGATTCGAAGAAATCGGTCATTTTGATCTGTCGTCGCCGCAGATCCAGGTGCGGATATATGACACATTGCCCCGGTTCGTGTGCGGTAAAATCCCCTCCGCGCTTTATAAAATAGATGCCCGCTTCCCGTTCTCCCGGCCGACGTAAAAGATTATCCTGACTGGCCTGCACACCCGCCGTTAGAGTGTGGTTATGCTGGCAGAATAAAATCAGTTCTCTGCGTCGGACGCGCAATCGATTCTGTAAATTCAGATAGCGCTGATAGTCCAGCACCTGACCCATATTTAAATAATCAATGATTCGCATTTCGCATCGATCGGGATGTAATCGCCTTGATGAGCATGGTTGCGTACATACCACGATCCAATCTAAAACTCAAATTAATTTTCTTTCGACGGGGATACATTTCGTCCGTTGCGATCGTCGTTTCAACATCCATCGGACGAAACAGAGTGCGACGAAAGAATGAGTCCATGCTTCGTCCTCCGGGAAAGGGACGACTCAGCGATTCCCAATCGATTTGCTCTTCAAGAAAGATTTCCCGCCAGCAGTTTTCGATCACATCTTTATACTCGTTTCGGGATTTCTCCGTATGCTGCGCATACGCACCGACTTGCTGCTTTTTGCCCGGCAATTCCAGAGTCAAATCCGGCAGAGCACCAACTGACCCGACCGACCCGACTGATTGTTCCGCGACGTCGGATTCGGTCTCCCGGTCGACGCGCACATCATAGAAGAAATAATCTCCGGCCAACCCCGGCGCAAATGCGACCGCATCGGCGACCTCGCCGTAGAAGCGACGCAAAAATTGGTTCCATAGATGCGATTGATAGGCTGAGATCGACATGCCCAGCTCTTCTTTTGGTAGAGCATCCAGTGCTGCCGACCAGTTTTCCGGGTTCCGGCGCATATAATCGAAAAATCGCTTGAATTTTCCATCCGCGCCGAGTGCGGCACAGGCGTCCATGTCCGGCCAGGCTTCGCGGATAGCCAGCTTACGTTTTCTTTCGCGCGGCCCTATGGCCGGCTGAATGCCCGTAACCAACAGATACGCAAACTGCTCCGGTCCGGCTACCAGAAGTTTGTGCAGAGCATGGCCTTCCCGGGTATCATAACTACCAAACCGCTGATCGTCAAAATACGTCGGTACACCCGTTATCCCGACTTGCTTCAGTTTATATAAAACCAATTCGGGAGCATCGGACCGTAAATTACGTATGACTATGTCAAATCGATTGCAGTGAATCAGGTCCGGCCCCACCGGCCGGTCCAAAAATCCGACGGATGCGAGTTTAAAATTTTTTAGAGTAATGGAAAGATCTTCCGGGCGGGCGCTGCTTACGTATTGGTGTGTAAGTGCGTGTCGATCTTTCTTACCCGCATAAGCAAAGGAATCGCGGGGGATTTTTTTGCGAGTGCAAATGGAATGCAATGCATCCGTCGTATTCCAGCCGCTTTTTTGTAGTCGGTACAGTCGATGTTTTCCGGAGGATAGCACATCGACGCTCAACTCCTCCGTAACTTGAAAATCTGCGGGTCGGCATTTGATTTTATAAGCAATAGCCTGAGATCCGGATGGGCCCATTCAATTAGCCAGCCGCTCTATTCTATAACGGGCAAACCAAGCGCTCTCTGACCGCAGGGCAAGAGTTCCGTACAGGTTTGCGTGGTTTCAAAGCAACGTAATAATTCCGCGTTGGTTTGTTTCATGCAACCGGCAAAGCAACCCTGAGTAAGCATGGGAACATACTGCTCGGCATCCGCACGATTGCTGTGGGTCTCCAGAGTACACTTAACAAATCGATCGCAGACTTCCCGACATTGTTGTTCCGTGCCTACTACGGTTTGATCCTGCCAGCGCAGCCCTCTGCCGACGCTGATGATCAGGATCACAGCTACCGCCAGAATCATCGGACTCCATACCAGCAACCGCTTCCAGACGGGCTTTGAACTTCCACTCTTAGATTGCATCGATTATGACATCCGTTTAATTGCTTGTGTTATCAATGGGCAAATACAACCGAACCGGTGTCAAAATGCCCTGTCGGAGATCCGTTGGACTGAACCACTTACTGAAATCGGGTTCTTCGGCCCAGTACATCCATTCACCAATCTGGGAATAGTCGATCGGTTGTTCATACACTTGGGCTCGAAAACTGATCACCGGCAGACGCTCTACTTCGCAACGGTCGGGCGTACCCGGTACATTGTGCACTACGGTTTTGATGCCGGTCCATTGCTGAAATGCGTACCCATCCCAGGGTTCGGAACTGACGATGCAAATCCGATCGCCCAGTCCCGCCAGGTATTCTTTCGGAATCAACGGCATGTATAACATGGGAATCACGACGAACTGTGCCACCATCAGCGTGATTGCATTGGTAATGGCCAACGCGACAACGCCTCGACGGGGATACAGCGCAATCCACTGCCAACTTGCCAGAA
>JAGRMX010000274.1 GCA_020441025.1 Leptospiraceae bacterium | reverse complement strand
AGAAATGCCCTGCTCTACCAGGTTGCTGAAAAAGCATTCTGGTTACACTGAATTGCGCTGAATTGTATTAAATCCAGTTTCGAAAAAAAATCAATTCGTAAAGTCGAGACTGTCGGAAGCTAAGCCGAACCGTTCCCGATACTCCCTTTCATTGCACTGAACGCACAATCCGTCCCGGGTGGGCTGTCCGCATTCCCCGCAAAACGTGTACGTGCCGGGTCGCAAGTCGGGCTGGATGGTGCAGCGATAATCGAATACGAAGCATTCTCCTTCCCACAATCCCTGCCCCATTGTCTGGAAATAATTGATAATGCCGCCTTCCAGTTGATAGACGCGTTCGAATCCCTTTGATTTGAGTAGCGGTACAGCTTTTTCGCAACGAATGCCGCCGGTACAGAAAGTGAGCACGGTTTTTTGTTTTAATGATTCCAGTTCCGGAACTACACGGTCGAATTCATCGAATTCGTTCAACGGTAGCTTGATGGCGTTACGAAAACTGCCCACATAGTATTCATAATCATTGCGAGTATCGATAATCACCGTGTCCGGATCGCGAGCCAGTCGATCCCAATCATGCGGACTCAGAAACGTATCCGCGTTCATTTCCAGGTCCGAATGCCAGGCCGTGGTTACAATCTGATCTTTTACTTTCAGTTTGGCTTTTTTGAACGGCATCTTGCGGGCCGGCATCCATTTGATCATTACGCCGGACAGATCCATTTCTCCTTGATGATGTAAATCATGTAAGAAAGTTTTGATGTTCTCCTCCGGTCCGGCTACGGCATTATTGGCCCCTTCCGGAGCCAACAATAGAGTTCCCGTCAGCCCCCGCTCCTTCATAAGTTGCAGCCAGCGTCGGCCGGTCGCCTGCGGATCGGCGATGGGAAAAAACTTATAAAAATTTACCACTCGCAGAGGAAACACTTCGGTCTGCCGTTCTGTCGGGGATTGAGTCATTGTACGCTCTTCACTTCAATTTAAATTTATCGTCTTCCAGCACCAGGGTGTACTCTTTTTCGGTTTTGAATTCCCCTTTGAGTATCACCCGACTGAGCATATTGCCGAGGGTGTTCTGAATCAAGCGCTTTAAGGGACGCGCGCCGAACACCGGATCATAACCCCTGCGAGCCAGATGCTCCATGACGTTCTCATCAATGGTTAATTTCAACCCCTGCTCCGCGGCGCGCTCAATCAGCATTTGCACCTGTAGACGCACGATTTTTAACAGCGATTCCATTCCGATGGGCTGATAGAATATAATATCATCCAATCGATTAAGAAACTCGGGCTTAAAATGTCTATGCAGTTCTTCACGCACCTGTTGCTCGCGGTCGGTGGCGCTGAGTTCGCCGTTCATCAGTATCGGACTGCCGATATTAGAAGTCATGATGATGATGGTATTCTTAAAATCCACGGTGCGACCGCGAGAATCGGTTAATCGTCCGTCATCGAAGATTTGCAGAAAGATATTAAACACATCCGGATGCGCTTTCTCGATTTCATCGAACAGAATCACCTGGTACGGTCTGCGGCGTACCGACTCGGTCAGCTGGCCGCCTTCATCATGGCCGATGTAACCCGGGGGCGCTCCGATCAATCGGGCGACGGAATGCTTTTCCATATATTCCGACATATCGATACGCACCATAGCCGATTCGTCATCGAACAGGAACTGAGAAAGCGCCCGGGCGGTTTCGGTTTTACCCACGCCGGTGGGGCCCAGAAATAAGAACACACCCACCGGACGATTCGGATCGGACAATCCCGAACGAGAGCGTTGAATCGCTTCCGCCACCGTCTTGAGCGCCGAATCCTGTCCCACCACGCGATCGCGCAGTACTTCGAACATGCGGAGCAACCGTTCTTTTTCGCCCTGCATCATGCGCGTTACCGGGATGCCGGTCCAGCGCGATACGATGGTGGCGATATCTTCATAGGTAACTTCTTCGCGCAGATATTGCTTCTCGGCCGCTTCGATCTGTTCTTCGAGCGTTTTGAGTTCGTTTTCCAGAGCCACCAGTTTGCCGTACCGGATTTCAGCCACCCGATTCAAATCGCCTTCGCGTTCGAGTTGCTTTTCCAGAGTGCGCAGCTTATCGATTTCTTCGCGCAGTTTTTTGGCGCGCTCCACACCGGTGCGCTCCGATTCCCACACGCCTTTCTTGCGCGTAAAATCTTCTTCCAGGTTGGCCAGTTGCTGTTCCAACTGCGCCAGACGTTCTCTGGAAGCCTGGTCTTTTTCCTTTTTTAAAGCTTCGCGCTCGATTTTCAAGGCCTGAATTTGTTTGGAGATTATATCCAGCTCTTCCGGCAGCGAATCCAGTTCAATGCGCATTTTGGAACAGGCTTCGTCGATCAAATCCACCGCCTTGGCGGGTAAAAAGCGATCCGATATATACCGATCCGATAATTTAGCCGCCGCGATGATGGCGCCGTCGGTAATGCGGATGCCATGATGCAATTCGTAGCGATCTTTCAATCCGCGCAGAATCGTAATGGTGTCTTCCACGTTGGGCTCGGAGACGTACACCGGTTGAAAGCGCCGTTCCAGCGCCATGTCTTTCTCAATATATTTCTGGTATTCCTTTAAGGTGGTGGCGCCAATGCAGCGCAGTTCGCCCCGGGCCAACGCCGGTTTAATCATATTGGAGGCGTCCATTGCGCCTTCGGCCGCGCCGGCGCCCACCAGGGTATGCAATTCATCGATGAACAGGATGACGCGGCCGTCGCTTTGTTGGACCTCAGTGAGCAGCGCTTTAAAACGATCTTCAAATTCGCCCCGGTACTTCGCGCCGGCAATCATTGCGCCCAGGTCCAGAGCATAGATTTCTTTATCCCGCAGGCCGTCGGGAACCTCTCCGGCCACAATGTTACCGGCCAGCCCTTCTACGATGGCCGTTTTGCCCACACCCGGTTCGCCGATCAGAAGGGGATTATTTTTGGTACGCCTGCTGAGTACCTGCATGATACGTCGAATCTCTTCATCGCGACCGATCACCGGGTCCAGTTTGCCTTTGCGGGCCTGCTCATTCAGGTTGCGGGCATATTTTTCCAGCACCTGCATGGTGGCTTCGGGGTTATCGCTGTTGATATTCTGCCCGGCCCGCAATTCATTGATGGCATTTTCAATATTGGCCGGCTGCAATCCCAGTGCCCTCAACGCGGAAGATAGTTTCTGCTGTCCGTCATTGATATAAGCCAGGATCAAATGTTCGGTAGAAAGGTATTGGTCGCCACGCTTACGCGCGATTTTATCGCCTTCCTGTAACATGCGCACCATGGTCTGGGAAGGGCGCACCTCCTGAGTACCTTCCACCCGGGGTAGCCTGTCCAACTCGGTTTGTAGAATTTGATTCAAGCGATCGGCCGGTATGTTTAAACGATCCAGCAACATGGGTCCGATCCCTTCCGGCTGCCGGAATACTTCATAGAGCAGGTGTTCGGCGCTTACTTCGGGATGTCCCAGGCTCTCCGCATTGGTCTGGGCCTGCATAATAGCTTCATTGGTTTTCGTAGTAAAACGATCCATTCTCATCACGTGTCTCCATGGGCGGCAGGTCGGCAATAATAAAGCTCATCGCACTCAAATGAAATCGAGTATCACCTGGTGCTGAGCGGTTGTTTTTGCCTCCAGTTTTATGGCCCGGTTCTTCCATATATAAGAAGCAATAACCGGGCCACAGGATACCGTCGCCATTACCGGCATAGTTCGGATATATACCGCTAAAGGTGTCAGGCTGACAGTGTTCCTGTAAGATTTTCAGGCGAAATCGTGTTTAATCAGGATATTCTATTGACAGTGATTCCAGCGCCGAATTTGTGGGGGTGTCGAAATTGACAGGATTTCGAAAGTTTAACCCGGTTTCAGGTTCCGAATGACGGCACTTTTACAGGTTCTTCGCAAACATAGCATCAAACTTATTCTACCTCTGGTCTCACTTGGGCTGATCTACTGGATCTGGGTTTCGGACCCCAAGTATATGGGCTATGCTCCGGACCAACCCATACCCTTCAGCCATCAGATTCACGCCGGCGATTTGAACATAGATTGTCAGTTCTGTCACACCGGCGTGGAAAAGGGACCGCAGGCCGGCATTCCCGATACTGCTACGTGTATGAAATGCCATACGGAAGTCGCTTCCGATAGTCCTAATATTCAGTTTTTGCGGCAGACCTACGCTGCCGGCCAACCCATGCACTGGGTTAAGGTTTATGATCTACCGGATCATGCCCGTTTTTCCCATCAGCCGCACATTGCCCGTGGATTCGATTGTACCGAGTGCCACGGTGACGTAGCCAATATGGAAAAGATCGAAGTCGTCCCGGCGTTTAATATGGGCTGGTGTGTAAACTGTCATCGTGAAAACACCGACCAGGCGGTGCCGCCCGGCAATAATACAACGGTTAAGCTGACCGAATGCGGAACCTGCCACTTCTGATACGATTGAATCCAGGGGATAAGAGACGCGTTATATGAGTAAAAATCGGAACAGTGCGGAATCCAGACCGGCCTGGCGACGCAAGCAATACTGGCAGTCACTGGAAGAAAGAGAAAACTCCGCTTTCGCGGACCAAAATCAACCTGAGTTTCCCCGGTCACCTGACGAGATGACGGCCGAATCGCGTGAACTGGCCTCGAAGGGAACTTCCCGCAAGAATTTCTTAAAATTTATGGGTGCCGGTGCCGTTTTGGCCACCGCCTCCTGTCGACGTCCCACCGAACGTATTGTCCCGGCCGTCATTCAGCCACCGGAAATTGTGCCCGGTGTAGCCACGCATTATAGCAGTGTGAGCCCCGATGGAACCGGCGTGATTTTACGAACCCGCGCCGGTCGGCCGGTTAAAATTCAGGGCAACCCGGATCATCCGCTCAGCAATGGTGGTGTCAGTGCTTTTAATGTGGCCGGGTTGATGGATCTGTACGATCCCGATCGCCTGCGCCGACCGGTTGAAATCAAAGAAGGCAAAAAACTGCGCACGGATATTCGACGTGTATTGCCGTTGGTTGCCAACGCTCTGAAAACGCGGGGCCCCTATGTGCTCTTAACCGGAGCAGTGGATAGCCCTTCAACGCGCGCATTAATCAATGGATTTTTGAAAAGCGTCCCCGGCGGAAAGCATG
>JAGRMX010000273.1 GCA_020441025.1 Leptospiraceae bacterium | reverse complement strand
GCCGCGTTTCCCATCGACTCTGGTGATGCGGCGGTGATCATTCAGGCCGTCGTCTACCCGGGCTACGTCCCGCAATCGTATATCGGAAAAATAAATCGGCGCTCCGCCGCGACTGTTGATGCGAATATTACGGATGGATTCGGGCGAGGCCGCCTCACCCAGTACGCGCAGATTGCGTTCGGTCTGCGTGTTTTCCAGATATCCGGCCGCGCCCTCCACGTGATCGTTCAGCAGAGCCTGTTCCACATCCAGAATGGTAAGTTGATATTCTTTTAACTTACGATTGTCCGCCCAGACACGCAGGTTGCGTTCCATATCGCCGCCCACGAATACTTCGCCGACGCCGTCCAGTAATTGCAATCGATCCAGAATCATATTGTCCGCCAGCACAAACAGATCGCGTTCGGGAATTTCACCATACAGCCCCAGCCACATGATGGGTGATTCTTCCGGATTGGATTTGCGAACGGTGGGCGGACGTACATCGGTGGGCATTTCCAATCGACTGATGGCGGTCTGTACTTCCTGCAATGCGGCATCAATGTTTCGATCGATGGTAAATTCCAGCGTAATGGAAGCGGAGCCCTGGCTGACACCGGAAGTCATCTCTTTCAGACCTTCTACCGTGATCAGACGTCGCTCCAGGCGATCGACGATCTCAGCTTCCATAATCTCCGGTGCGGCTCCTTCCCAGTTCACACTGACACTCAGCACGGGAAAGTCCACGTCGGGCATGTAGCTGACACCCAGGCGTCCGAGGGCGACGGAACCGAACACAATCAGCGCGAACATAATTACCCAGGCCAGCACCGGACGGGCAATGGATACATCCGAGAGACGTGCACGGTTGCGACTCATACGGCCTCCCGTTGAAATGCGATTTGCCCTGCAACCGGTCGAATAGTATGGGCCTCAAATTCAGGATGACCGGTCCGACGGTTAGATACGTCCGACTCAGTTCGCATGCCCGGCATTTTACCGGCGGCTATGTGCAGGCGAATATCCGCCAGTAACGTCTGTATGCGGGCGTTCAGCAGGCTGCGCTCGGCGGTCTGGATGCCGGCCAGGGCCGTTAGCACTTCCAGATTGGTAACGATTCCCAGACGATAATCGCGTACCTGTACAGCGTAATTCGCGCGAGCCAGGCGCACACTTTCTTCTAATAATAAGACCTGAGCGGCGGCCGAAACAAACTCACGGTAGGCATTGCGCACTTCGTAATCGGCGGAGCGGCGCAACCTGTCCAGCGTAAGCTCACTCTGACGACGTTCGGCCCGGGCTTCCCGGACATAGGCGCTGGATTCGCCACCTTCAAAAATGGGCAACTCAATGCGCAGGGTTACGCGCCAATCGCGTCCATCATCGGGGCGTTTATAAAAGTAGGCCTCGCCTTCCAGGGATACTTCCGGATAATGACGCCCTTCCTCAACCGCAATGCGTTCCCGGGCGGCGCGCAGATCACTGATGGCCGCCAGAATATCTTTGCGTTCTTCCGTGGCACTCAGATAAGCTTCCAGTTCCCGCGACGGAGGCAGAGAATCGGATGCACGTAACTCCAGACGATCGGCAGGTTGCTTAACCAGAAAGGCCAGCAATTCGAGCGAAGTGCCGCGTAGACCGCGAATGCGTTCGGCCTCCACCAGATTGTTCTGCAAATCGGACCGGGCGGCCAACAATTCCCCCTGACGCGAACGGCCGATGCGTACTCTGGCGGCTAATTCGGCGATGCGTTGTCGCAGCGCCTGTTCCTGATCGCCGAGGATTTTCAAAGTGCGATCATACAATTGCACCTGATAGAATACCTCGGCCACGTCCTGATATAACAATTCGCGAAACCGACTGCGGGCCAATCGCGCGGAGCGCCGATCAAACTCCAACGCGTCACTTTCCTTATAAGAACGGAAGCCGCTGAAAATCGGCCAGCTCAGGCTAACGCCGCCCACAAAAGGGTTGAGCGATTGGGTTTCGCGACCCGGATCGGGCAAGATACGGGCCAGAGTGGGGTTCACCTGTTCGAGCACATATCGTTCTCTTTCGGCCGCTTTGCCCGGGTCGGAACGGTCCTGCCAGTTTTGTTCGCCAAAAATGCCGATGGTGGGTAGAAAGCCGGAAACCGTCTGTCTGTATTGCGCTTCCAGTATGCGAATATCTTCGGCTCGTATCAAATCGTTTTCACTGGCCCGCAGGGTAAGCTCATAGGCGTTGTTTAAATCCAGAACAATGTTACCCGTGTCACTGATCCGCAATCGTCCTGTATCACTATTTTCGGGCGGCGGCAGCCGGTCTTCTTCTTGCGCGGGTTCCGATTGCGCATTCCGGGCGTGCACAGTGTGCCGTGTGAACGGTGCACTCATAAGGAGGACCAGCACGGTTAAAAACAGACGCCATCCGAAACGCAGTGGCCGGGGCCGTCCCGGGCGGAATCGTCGCGAACCGGACAGATTTGCATTCAAACTGGGCAGGAATAATTTAAGCATATATAGAATTGTAGTTTGGACCGGAATCGAACTAACAATATAACCAGTCAGAGGCAGGCCAACCACGATTCAACGGGAATCTACCGTAAAAAAACCGTTGAAGATGCTCGGTTGTCACCGTTCATATTGGACAAACCGGGTCCCGCTATTCAGTGCTGATGAGACCGGTGTCTTTATAAAGGGCCGTTTCGTATTTCAGCTGATTGACCGGAATCCGGGCTATTATCTGATGGGACTCGCGGAGGACGTATGAGCAGTCGCAATCGCATGGAATTCGGGGTCGATCCTCACTGGCAATTTTTGCGCGACAATTATGGCATGGAAGAGGCCTTCCAGTTTTTCGGTCCTTACAGGGGAGCAGGTATTATTCCGACTCTGCTGGATGCTCATACGGTCGAAGTGCGCATGCCGCTGGAACCGGCCAATAAAAACTATGTCGGTACGCAGTTCGGCGGTTCCCTGTATTCCATGTGCGATCCCTTTTTCATGTTCATTCTTATGGATAATCTGGGAGCAGATTATATTGTGTGGGATAAGAGTGCCCGCATTGAATTTGTTCAGCCCGGTACCGGCGAGGTGCGCGTTCGTTTTCATATTCCAGAAGATGAAATCCAGACGGTGCGGGACATCGTCGCACGTGATCGCAAGACCACGCGCCTGTACGCAGCCGAAATTCAGGGGCCTTCCGGTGAGGTGGTTGCGCGTGTAACCAAAGAACTTTACATCCGGAAGAAAAGAAGCGCCACCGGAAATTGAACGACGTCTTTTTTAATTATCCTGCTTTACATGTATGCGCTTCGGGCACAGTCTCGGTCACTTCATCGGTTTGCGTTAAGCATGCCATTTTTCACGGTGATTTCACATGGCGCTGTTGCAGAAAGATTTACCGATTACTTTATGTCCTTTAAAAGACAATCCGGAAGGTTTTAAGTATCAGGGCTTATTAAAAAAAGTCGATCGTGAATTCATTCTGGTGGACACCGGAGATAGTCTGGAACTGGCCCGGAATATGGACCTGACGGTTGAATTTCGGGTGCAGGACAATAATTTTCGCTTTGATACCAGCGTGGCCAATCTGGCCGGTACCCGTGGGTTATTGTTGCGTAAACCGCAGGTCATCCATCGCTCCCGGGTGCGGGAAGGACCGCGCATTAAAATCCCGCTGGAAGTTCATTATACCATATGGACCGAAAGCGGTCGCTTTCGCGGAGAGGTAATCGATATAAGCGAATCCGGATTGAGCATGTTCACACCGCATCGTTTACAGAAGGGTCAACTCCTGAGTCTGGACTTTTATATAAAAGAAGCGCGGTGTCGAGTAATCAGCCAGGCCCTGGTTGTTTGGGCGCGGGATGCGGATGATCGCATGGGCGAAATGCAGGCCGGTATTCAGTATACGACCATATCCAACGAAACACGCAAGAAGCTGGCCAGACATCTATTGGATGTGGATCGCCAGAATCAATCCCGGACGGAGTAAAAATCGCATCCGAAACTTTTGCTGTCGATTAATATATGCTCGCTTGAATCCGCCTCAGAGTATATTAATCGATTCTGATTTTAACTTTAAGCGAAAGCCAATCGATTTAAGATTCGGAGGTAGGCGCACAGTTCGATAATCGGAATGTGCGTACCAGACGTAAATCGGTCAGTGTATGCATGCGTACTTCACCGGCGCGCACTCCGCCCACGGCAACATAAACACAGCGATCGGTATCGGTGTTGTTCGATCCGAAGCAGCGACCCAGCGTGACTACGGCACCGCCATCAATACTGGAAGCGGGCGCTTTTCCGCGAGCTACGACCCGGCCGCTATTTACATTCACGCGTACCACATCAGCGCCGTCACCGGACACGAAGACCCAATCGGAAACGTCGATCTGCGTCAGATCGCCGGCGTACATGCTGACCGGATTCTCATAATCCTCTCCGGAAAGGGCCAATAATTTTTCACCGGAAACCGCATCGTATAATAATCCGTCGCAACCGGGGCCGGCATCGACACAGGCATTCACATACAGCGATTCATTCAGCATAAGTATGGGTGAAGCCAGAATGGCCGGCAGCTTCAATGCGTATGAGTTGATTTGTCGGCCATCGGAGAGACGATGCACGGATATCTCTATCATTGAATCGTATTGGTTTTCCAATGTCACCTTTTCATAATGAATAACAATCTCATGCACACCGTCGGCCGTGCGTAGTTTCTGCGCGCTTCCGGGGGGAAAAACGCTTAAACTCGATTCCATGGCCAATGCGGAGGATCGGTTACGGAACTCCGACTGATGAACGTCCAGAGCATAGCATTTCCGCACGGGAGTATCGTCTTCGTAATGAACCAGGCAAAAAGTTACTGCCGGCGAATTTGAGTCCGGGGACTGACGGGCCGGTTGTACACCCGGTCCGCTGTATTCGTCCGCCCAACGGGCGGGCAGGCATGCACTGGAATTGTTGTTATCCTGAACTGATTCGGAATTGTTCGGAGCGTTTCCGGGAGTGGCTGTGTTATTGCCCGCAGGGCTGCACAGGATTATTAAGAGTATCAAGACGGGCATAGGAAAATACAATAGGTATCTGCTCTGTTTGTTCATACTTCACTGTCCGGAATGCATCCCTGAATGGGTTGGCCCGGACAAAATTTCAAGTGGAATGAATCATTGCAACCCGGAAT
>JAGRMX010000272.1 GCA_020441025.1 Leptospiraceae bacterium | reverse complement strand
GTATCCAGCGTTTATGTGTATGGTTCACTGCGCGGACGCTATCCGATTGAACGCATTGCGTACAGTGAAGCACGACGCGCGGCGGTGATCAGCACGACGAAATCTTTTTTACCCGGCGAGCGCATTTGCACCACGCTTACGGATCAGATTCAAATGACGCAGAATGCGTTGCCGATCGGTTGGTGCTTTCACGTGGCCTTTCAGCGCAGTCGTCTGCGCTGGACTCCGCATGGCAATTTGCGTTTGAACGGTTCCGGTGCCGGACTGGTGGCGGGTGATTTTGCCGGTAGGGATGTAAGTCAGGTGGCGGTCACATCGTACGAAGACGGAAGTGTGATGACTCTGGAACGCAGTGTCAACGGTTTCGTTTCGGCGCCCACCGCCGTTTATTTCGACAATAAGAATTTTACCGGCCGGCAACAAAGCGCCGTCGTCGATGCGATTGATTTTGATTTTGGTAACGGTGCACCGCGTGAGGGTATGGGCGCGGATACGTTCAGCATACGATTTACGGGAAAGATCAAAACCGCCGAAGCCGGCAACTATCGTTTTATGACCGAAAGCGACGATGGTGTGCGCCTGTGGATCAACAATCAAAAAGTAATCGATCAATGGAATGATCATGGACCGCGATTGGATACGGGCGAAGTGCGATTGGCGGCCAATACGGTTTACAATCTGCGACTCGATTATTATGAAAACGGCGGCGGTGCCGTCATCAGGCTGTTCTGGCAACCTCCGGGCGCCGCGCAACGCAGCGGTATTCAGACGGCGGGCGCGTTCGTACCCGGCCGGAGCTGGGCGGCCGGACCGGGACCATTTGCGGCGACGGCGGGCGATTGGAATCTGGACGGGCGTCTCGATATGATGGTTGTGAATTATAGTCCTAACGGCGCCGTGTATTATCTTAAGAACAACGGTAACGGATTCGACCGCGTGCATGCCCATTCCGCCGGGGATGATCCGCGTGAGATTATCAGCGGCGATTTGAATCTGGATGGTCTACCGGATGTGATTGTAGCCAATAGCGGTAACAATACCGTTTCGGTGTTCTATGGCGACGGGGACGGCATCGGCGGACGTCCGCAGTTGATTCGTACCGGCGGTTTTGTTCAGTCCGTCGCCATGGATGATGTGGACGGCGACGGTGATTTTGATCTGTTGATGGTTACCGAAGACCCGGACGCCCTGGAAGTACATTTAAATCAAATTCGTAACGGTCGCAGTGAATTTGTTTCCGCGGGTAATTATAAAACCGTACAGACTCCGCAACGTGTACGTGTCGCCGACATCGATATGGACGGCGATGCGGATGTACTGGTCTCCACAAATTCGCTGGTGCTGCGTTTTATTAATAACGCCTCCGGCGGGTTAACGCTGATGGATCCGCTTAAAGTGGATGCAGGCACCGAAGCTTTACATGTGGCCGATGTGAATGGTGATGGAGTGCCTGATGTGCTCAGCGCTTCCCGGGAAGCGGGCACGGTGCAACTGTATACCGGTCGAGGACAGGCCCGTTTCAATCAACCGGTTTTACTTAAGGCCGATGTGGACCCGGCCGCTCTGGTGGTAACGGATGTCGACGGCGATTCTGTGGCCGATCTGATAATCAGTCACATGTATCGCGGGCGGGTACTGCTATTTTTGCAAAACTGACGTCGTTTATTGCTAAATCTCCCGCCATTGATTGTTTGTCGCAGTGCGTATAATGTTTTCGAATTTTACAAAATTTTAGCATAAAATTCATTGATTTCGCACCCGGGCGCGCACATTAAGATTGCTGTGGGGGTGGGGGGCAATCACCCTGCTTTCAAAGCGGCCGATAATCGAGTCATGATCGTAATCGCATTCATTGTTCGATTGTGAGCTAATTTCGATGCCGTTTGTGCGAGCGTTATGTGAAAGAAATCAAACGACACCTTGCCCGTCTCATCAGCCTATCTTTGAATTCGGATCAGGCCAATTATCTCGCCGAGCAAATCGATCCGCGATTCAATCTGCATACCGTGTCCGGATTCAGCCCTTCCATGGCCGTACCCGCCCAGGTGGCCGGTGACACAATTGTCGATTATTTCAAAAAAGAGGAAGACCTGATTAAGTACTTTGAGCTGATGCTGGACCGGGAAGGCGTGTTTTTATTCGGTTCGACCATAAGTATTAAAGGAATCGACGGATTTCGCAATCTTCTGCTGAAGAAGCGCTGGATATACGATCAGGATGTTAAGCAGTACCTGCGCGACCCGTTTTACCAGGAATCCATCAACTATTTTAAGTCCCTGCAGTTAATCGACCTGTGTTCCGATATCGATTATGACGCGACCATAGAGAATATTAAAAAACACGGAGAGAATATTAATGAAATGGAACTGGATTGGTCCATAACCATCCGTCTCTACGGCCTGGATCGACAGCGTGACGAGTTTATTCGCAATCTGGTGGAGTTTTTACTGAGCAAGCAAAATCTAACCGGGCATACTTTTAATATTTACACCTGCCTCAAAGAGCTGGCTATCAACGCGGGCAAAGCGAATTATAAGCATTTGTTTACGCGCAGTCTGAATTACGATGAAAGCCGGGATGATTCCGGATATCGCGACGTGCTGGAACAGTTTAAAAAAGAAATCGAGGAGCACGGCGATCGGAATCTGGTACAGATGGCCCGTGAGAGCGATCTGTACTATGACATTGTATTTAAATCGAACCCGAACAGTTTCTCCATCTGGGTCTGTAATTACATACCCATTTCCCGGGTCGAAAAAGAGCGCCTGATTACCCGGCTGAATCTGAATCACTTTGATATGGAACATGCTTTCGATCAGGGCGATGACCTGAATGAAGGCGCCGGCCTGGGTCTGAATCTTATAATGAAGATACTGGATTCGTACGGTGTGCGCCAGGAACCGATCCGGGTGGTCTTTTATCCGGATGCCACTAAAATCGGCTTCGTTCTCAAGCGGGAAAACATGCCTGCCACGGCTCCCCGTTCCGCGTAACATTGCAATAAATTCATACTATATTCGATGAGCCTACGCTCCAGGAATGTGTGCGTTTTAACGGCCGGTGCAGGGCCAATGGGGCATGTGGGCGAACAGCATCACCGCCCGGGCCCGATTTGTTTGCGAGTCGACGGGTTGGAAAGTCAGCGTTAAAAAGTAATACCGGTTGCCGTTCTGACGTAAGTACGATTCCACACGATGGCCTGGAGTGCCGTATACCGCCAGTAGAGCGTCACGTGTATAACGACCGGGTGAATCCTGAACATGCGTTTTTTGTTTATCTATATATTCAAACAGGCGATGTTGGTGCGGTATGGTGTGGCGCGTTTCCATATAATTCATAAAATGCCGTAATTCGGTTTGCTGGCTATCCGTGTCCGCCGCAATGCGAGTATACCCCAGAAAAGGAATGGTCGGTCGACGGGTAATGTACAACACGGTGGCATCCGGAACCGGTTGCAGGTCTATATAAGTAGGGCCGATGCTGAAACAATCCAACTGCGGCAGAAAGGGCTCGCTGCCGTTCAGGAAGCTTCGAAACTGTGCGCAGTCACCGGAAGCATCATCCAGACAGAGCGCTTGCACATCCTGTTCGAAGGCGCGCAGCAATGGTCGTGTTTCCCGAGCCTGTGCGGTTTCCAATTCCGGCGCGGCGGAACTGCAAGCGGAAATAAGAATAATCAGCAAACTTAAGGGTATGCGAAATCGCATGACCACAGATTGTGCGTATTGCGCAGACTGGCAATGAAAACAGAATTCTGATTATGCGGATTTCATTGGAATTATATTAGAAATTTAATCATTAAATTGATGTAACTTCCTGTGCTTGCCCGAAGCTGCGCGAATACGTTCGGCTTTTCGTACTCCGAAACCGAATCTGAGCCCATTCAGAAAGCCCCGCAACATCAGTCGAAAGCTTTCGGGAGAATACATACCTTCCACCGCACGCAACAGGTCGCGAATGCGCGCGTCATTCAGTGCGTAGCAGAAATCGAAATGATCATAACGAGGCAGACCGAATAGTTCATATAAATCCGCGTCCAGGGCTTGATGCAGAGCGGGAATTTTATCGGAACCGGGCACGCTTTTATTCAATTCCCATATGCGCAGGGAAGCTTCCGAACAGGCGCTGCCGTACGTTTGAATACGCTCCGCCAGTTCCCGGCGACTCAGGCCGCGCGACTCACGCAGTTTTCGGATTCTATCGCCCAGTTGTAAGACCGACGGAGATGGAATATTAGTATCTTTAGAATCAGGCGCGTTGCGCTTCTTTGTGGACGGACGGGATTTCTTTTCAGGTGAGCGTCCCGGGGCCATACCGGAGTCTGGCGCGTGCCCCGGGTTTGGCTACCAAAGGACGAATCAAAAACTGTTCAAGCCTTGAAAAAAATGGGAATATGTGAAAATGTTTCTTAAATTATTTTCTGTACTGAACACTCTTTCCGTTCATTGAAATCTTTCTTTATCCATACTTACCGGCGACGTTTTGTTTATTTTGAGCCGCCGGAATTGGATGCTATCGTCGTATGACCCAATTTACTTCTTACCGACTTTCGACTGTGAGTCGCCCGCGTCCCAATCGCGTCCTTTGATCATATAAAATACCACCGGGAAGACGATCAATGTCAGAACTGATGAGACGCCCAGGCCGAAGACGATCGCGTAGGCCAGGCCAGCCCATACCGGGTCGTTGGCTATGGTGAGCGAACCCAGCATGGTGGTGACCGTAGTGAGCAGAATCGGACGAAAGCGAGTGGTACCCGCTTCAATCAACGCTTCTTCCAGTGAGAGTCCCGTTTGCTTGAGCGAATTTAAGTATTCCAGCAGTATAATGGAATTGTTCACGGCAATACCGGCCAGAGCGATTACGCCGATCATGGATGTGGCGTTGAAATACAATCCGGTGGCATAGCCCAGAAACATAAATCCCGGCAACACGCCGATCAGACTGAGCGGAATGGTGGCCATGATGATTAACGGTTCGCGGAAAGACGCAAACTGAGCCACCAGTACAAAGTACACCAGGAATATGGCGCCGGCCATGGCAATGCCCAGGTCGCGAAAGACTTCGAGGGTCAGCTCCCATTCGCCACCCAGAGTGATATGAACGACTTCATTATCCGCCGTGCGATACTCGGCGCCGAACAGATTCAATGATA
>JAGRMX010000271.1 GCA_020441025.1 Leptospiraceae bacterium | reverse complement strand
CGGGACCGGGCACGTAGCTCATCGATGGTCAGATGGGCCTGTAGCAGATTGGAATATGCATCCACTGTAATTAAATCGCCTTCCTGTAGCATGGCAATCGGTCCGCCGACCGCCGCTTCGGGTGAAACATGACCGACCACCATACCATAGGTGCCACCGGAGAATCGACCGTCGGTAATCAACGCCACTTTATCGCCCAATCCCTTGCCGATCAGGGCTGAAGTCGGACTGAGCATTTCGCGCATACCGGGGCCGCCGCGCGGTCCTTCATAGCGAATGACAATCACATCGCCTTCCTCAATGCGATCATTCAAAATGGCGTCCATACATTCGGTTTCGGAATTAAATATACGTGCCGGGCCCGTCATAGCGGGGTGTTTCACACCGCTTATTTTGGCGACGGCGCCACCGGGCGCGATGTTACCGCGCAAAATAACCAGGTGGCCACGCCGATACATGGGCTGGTCGAGAGCATAGAGCAAATCCTGATTTTCGGGAATTGTGGCCGGAATTTCCGCCAGGTTTTCGGCTACGGTTTTGCCGGTGATGGTCATACAATCGCCATGGATCAGACCGGCATTCAACAGGATTTTCATGACCCTCGGGATACCGCCCACCCGGTGCAGATCGACCGCCATATATTTACCGGACGGTTTCATGTCGGCTATGTGGGGTACCTTACGGGCAATAGTTTCAAAATCATCAATGCTCAGCGGAATGTTCAGAGCATGCGCGATGGCCAGCAAATGCAACACCGCGTTGGTGGAACCGCCGATGGCCATAACCACGGCGATGGCGTTTTCAAATGCCTTACGGGTCAGTATGTCCGCCGGTCTTAAGTTTGATTGAATTGCACTTAATAAAACCGCGCCGGCTTTGCGGGTGGAGTCGACTATTTCGTCGTCCGGACTGGCCATGGTGGATGTGCCCGGCAGGCTCATTCCCAGAGCTTCGATGGCGCTGGACATGGTATTGGCGGTATACATGCCGCCGCAACTGCCGGTACCCGGACAGGCGTGCTGTTCAATCGCTTCGAATTCATTGCGGTCGATGTTGCCGGCATTGAACTGACCGACCGCTTCAAACACGGATACCAGATTGATGTCCCGCTCATGCAGCCGTCCCGGTTTGATGGTGCCGCCGTAAATAAAGATGGCCGGAATGTTTAAACGGGCAATGGCAATCATAGCGCCGGGCATGTTCTTATCACAACCGCCGATCGCCATGACCGCGTCCATGGACTGACCGCGACAGACGGTTTCAATGCTATCGGCAATTACTTCGCGGCTTACCAGCGAGAACTTCATGCCTTCGGTTCCCATGGAGATGCCGTCTGAAATGGTTATCGTCCCGAAAGTCTGGGGCATTCCGCCCGCCGCGCGGATACCGGCACTGCCGGCTTCTTCCAGACGACGGATGCCGGCGTTGCAGGGCGTGATGGTGCTGTGACCGCTGGCGACGCCTACAATCGGCTTTTGAAAATCATCATTGCCGAAACCTACGGCTCGCAGCATGGCCCGATTGGGCGCCCGACGATCACCGGCAGTGATCTGTTTTGAATTCCAGTTTTGATTTCCGTTATTGCCCGCCATCATTTCAGCTTTCATTCGGGGTGGTGGCACGTCAATCTGAATGTATGGACACTTCCGGGTCGATGCGCAGGGTCGCTCCGTTATGCCGGGCAATGATGGGATGGCCGACGGGCAGGCGTTGTTGTTGAATGTAGTCCCGAAGGGGCTGATCGTCTTCCAGGGAACTGGCGGTCATGCCCAACACGAATATATAATCGAGGGATGGATTTTCCCGTCGCATTCGCTGAATAATATCGCTTAACTTTTGAATCTTGCCATCGGATGCCAGATAGGGTTCCTGAATTTCATTACTCAGAATTCCATCGTAGCTGCGCACCTCATTTGCGAGTATTTGATTTGCTCGCAATGGTAAGTGTTCCGCGGCATGCACTGCCAGATAGTCGGGCAATTCGGTGATGATGTAGGAATCAATTTGCGCCCGTTGGAGTTCACGCATCAGGTCCAGCGACCGGGAATCAATTCGGGCGGCGCAATGGGTTCGAAAATAGTCCCGGGCCGTGCGAAAAACCGAAAAGCGCACCGTGCCGCTAAAAATACGCATGGCGAAATTGCGTGGCTGCCCTCCGGGTTGTTGCTCGATGGCCTGCAATTGACGTTGCAATTGGGGTACTCCGTCCGGCCCGGTGTATAGAGGCGCGAGGCCCGCATCAATGGCCGGCACGTAAAAAGGTGGCGTGGCATCCGCTGGATTCGCCGCCAGCGGATCGAAGTTCAGGATCGGACCGATCATACTCCAGATGAAAATAAATGCGCAGGCTTCCCGGGCGCAGGGATGATCCCCGTTGTTGCTGTACTCGGCCAGTCGATTGCGTAGCGAAATAATCCGGTGTTGCAATAGTTCGTAATTCTGTTTGGCGGGCGAGTCGGCCCGGCAACCCGGGTTGATCAGTCCTGCCATGAGCAGGAGTACAAACATGCAAGCATATCCGAATCGACTATATGACATCAGCGGGAATCCAGTTCATCCAGTTCCTGCGCGTACCCGGCGCTCAAAATAGGAAAGCGATACCAGGTGCGTGGATCCAGATTTTCATCATCCAGATGAAACGCGGGAGCATAGCGTTCTCGCTTCCATTGATTGCGACTCCACAACTGGAAGAAGCGGCGAACGGATTGTTTCAGCGTCTGCGGATCGCATTCTTGTTCTTTCTGACTTTGAAAACGCAACAGCAACGCATCGTACACCTCGACGGGCGATTTGCGATCCCGGATGGCCAGTTTTTCAATCGCATCCAATAAGGGGTAGGGCATCAGATCCGTTTCGTCGGTTTGATTGCTGGCGGCCGGTCGCAGTTCCGCCGTGGGTTGCTGAGCCGTAATAACTCCGAGGGCCGGAACCGGTCCCAATAGAGGATCGCCCTCGTTTTCCATAAAGATTAACCAGCGCTGGATAAAAGCTTTATCAATGCCGGCGATGGGTGCCAGACCGCCGCTGGTATCGCCGTCCATAGTGCAATAACCGACAGCGGCTTCACTGCGATTGCTGGTGGCAATCAGCAATGATCCGGTTGTATTGGCCAGAAACCAGACCATGGGTGAACGTACCCGGGCCTGAATATTTTGCAGACTCAAATCGTCCTGTTCCCAGTTCAAGTTGCGTTTTAATATCGATTCAATGCGCGCGTTGTAGGCGTTGACCAGTTCCTGTACGTCGACTTCATTGTGATGACTGTTAAATTCCGCCGCTATGGTCGCGGCGGCCGAGCGGGTGGTCTCGGAACTCTGATCGGTGGCCTGATAAACGGTATGCAAAAATTCGCCGGTTAACGCGTCCGTAGCCAGTTTGAGTCTCTGTCCGACCGCCAGCACGCTATCGTCTTCAATTTTTAATTTTTGAGTGAGTTCCGGGCGACCCAGTCTTCGTAGAGTTTCTTGAATACCGAGTTCATGTACGGCAAAAGCCAGCATGCGTTGAATCAACAGGGCGCAACTGGCCGAATCGGCTCCGCCCGAAAGGGAAATTACAAATCCACGGCTACGAGAGCGACGCAGATAATCAAATAGGCCGAGTGTAACCGCATGCAGAAACTCCATTTCACGCGAGAGATGGGCCGCGTCATCGACACTACGGGAAGCATAAGTGTGCATGGCGGCCGGGTGCGACGTACGCGATTTCACCGGCATGCTATCATCACTGAAACCGATCGACTGGCGTGTAGCGGAACCGGTAACAATCAGAATAGGATTGGAACGATCCTGTTCGGTGGCGGAAGGCGTTTCCTGTTTTTTGTGCGAATAGATGCGCGAACGCAAAGCACGATTTTTGCCCAGGTCCAGAGTGACTTCATTGGTAATAAAATCGGCGAAGGAAAAACCCCGGTTTTCATACAGGATTTCACCGGCGGAAGCCACTATGCTGGAACCGTCATAGATCATGCGACCGGCTTCACAACCCAATAGATTGACCTGAGCGAAAACCGTCAGCAATGCCCGGGAAGATTCCAGAGCTATATGACGCCGAATGTTGTACTTACCCAGCGCAAAGTGCGAGGCGCCCGGATTGAGCACAATTTCCACGCCTCGAGCCAGATGAGCCAGCGAGGGCCGCGCGGCTACCCACGCATCTTCGCAGATTTCCAGCGAAATGCGTACGCCATTATGATCGAATAGCAACGGCCCCAGAGGGATCTCACGATCGGTACGTCGAACCTGTTGTTGTCCCGATTCGCGGTAATCGCTGAACCAGCGTGGTTCATAGTGGACGCCGTCACCGGCCAGATTGGCCTTGGGTACAATGCCGATGACACGTCCGTCATAGACGGCGGCCATGCAGTTATACACCCGGTCGGCGAGTCGTACCGGTAGCCCCAGAAAGATCAACGTAGTTCGCGTGAGAGCACGGGAATGATCGGCAATTTCTTCGAGAGCGTCCCAGGAACGGCGCGCCACGTCTTCGGAATGAAACGCGTCCTCACATCCGTATCCGCTCACACACAATTCCGGAAATAGAATACAGTCCGGCAGAGCGCGATTATCGCCCGGTGTGCGTTCGAGTATATCGGTCAGTGCGTTCTGAATGCGGTCCCGATTCCCATTCCAGTCGAGGGGGGTTTGATTTACCGAGACTGTAGCCAGCTGAAAGTAAGTCATGGATGGACTCCGGTGGGTCAGCCACCAACCGCACTGCCGGTGACCGCCAGAATGGATTCCAGAATCGGTCGCCCATCGGTACCGCCGGTAAGGGGATCAACCGCCCGTTCGGGATGGGGCATCATGCCCAGTACCCGCATGGACCGATCGCTGATGCCGGCAATGTCATCCACGGAACCGTTGGGATTATCGCGATGCTCGTAACGAAAAACAATCTGGTTGTTATCCTGTAAGGCCTTTAAATCATCCGGATCAATTCGAAAGTTGCCTTCGCCATGTGAAATTGGCAAGGAATACTTTCGGGTATCATCGAGGGAGGCCGCAAATCGATTGGCCGGATTAGCTCTTAAGTTTACATTCCGGCAAATATGCAACAGGCTATTGTTTCGAATCAGGGCGCCGGGTAGTAAATGCGACTCGCATAAAATTTGAAAGCCGTTGCATATGCCCACGACAACTCCGCCGCGCCGGGCATGCGCCT
>JAGRMX010000270.1 GCA_020441025.1 Leptospiraceae bacterium | reverse complement strand
AGATTGTCTATGCGTTTGCGGGCTTCATCGGCGATCATGTAATCGTCGATGATCACATTGGTCGGGGGCGATTCGGATTTTTGTTCCAGCGCGAATTCGACCAGAATCAGCCGACGATGATCGCGATGATCCATAAAACTGCTCACGGAAATAACGGCGTTTTGTTTCTCGCCCCTGTGCATAACGGGCACGTTATTGTATACCAGCGTATCCTCGTCGCGACTGGCCCGGCGCACCGCGTTACGAATGGTCAGCGAAAGCTCTTCATTGACCATGTTTAACAAATTCACGTTCATGCGCTTGCGGGGGAAATTCAAGAAAGCGTCCACGCCGCCGGTCAGATACAGCACTTCGAAATCTTCGTTGATGATCAGACAACTGGGCGCGTAACGTTCGATTAAAATCTCACTGAACACGTCCTGGTAGCCGATGTGTTCCTCCCGCCGCGGCTCATAACGTCGCTGAAACAGGGGCAAATGGCGACGCTCGGGATCGGTTACAATCGGCACGGGGCGATCCACTTTTTCATTTAAAACATAGATCTTCCACTTTCGATTGATGGTATGAAAATCCTTGCTGATGTCTCCGAGACTCTCACTGGAACCCAGAAAGAGATAACCGCCGCGTTTGAGCGAGAACTCGAAGCTGAGTATAATCTTCTTCTGCACCGTCGGAGCGATGTAAATCAACAGATTTCGACAGGTAATCATATCCATGCGGATAAAGGGCGGATCCTTGATTACGTTATGCCGCGCGAAGACGATGCGCTCCCGAATGCTCTTGCTGATTTGATAGCGGCCTTCCGTTTCGGTAAAGTAGCGTTTGAATCGGTTGGAATTGAATTCACCGACCACATGTTCATGATAAATGCCGGCGCTGGCAAAATCGATGGCCTGTTTGTCTATATCCGTGGCGAAAATTTTGAAATCATTGCTGAGTTTATTTTTCTGTATATACTCGTTCAAAAGAATGGCCAGGGAATAGGCTTCTTCACCGGTGGAGCAACCCACCACCCAAACCCGCACGGTTTCCAGCGCGTTCTTATCTTTGAACAGAGCCGGAATCACATCCGATTCCAGGTGATCCCAGGCCTCCGTATCGCGAAAAAAGGAAGTAACGCCGATCAACAGTTCGCGATACAGAAAGCGGACTTCATCCGGATGCTTTTTTAAAAAATCCAGATACGCTTCCAGGCTGGATATGTGCCGGATGTTCATGCATTTTTCCAGGCGACGCAGGATCGTTTCATTCTTATACAGAGTGAAATCCACATCCTCCTGGTACTTGATCAACGCCAGAATCTGCTGCAATACGCTGCGCGTTTCCTGCCGACCGGCAATCAGACTACCGCTTAAATCCCCAGGTTTACGCTGGAAGTAGTCGATCAACTCGGCCGCCATTTCCTCCGGACCGAGCACATAATCGGCCAGCCCGGTGGCGATGGAACTGACCGGCATGCCGTCGAACTGGGCCGAATCGGGCGATTGAACCATAATCATTCCGCCCTGCTCTTTGATGGTTTTGATACCGCGCGATCCGTCGGTACCCGTGCCCGATAAAATCACACCCACCGATTGGTCGGCGCATTCATTACCCAGTGAATTAAAAAACAGGTCGATGGGTAGATCGAGCGGCATGGAGCGATCTTTATTTTGCAGATGCAGCCGTCCTTCCTGGATGGTCATGCTTTTGCTGGCCGGCATCAAATACACACAGTTGGGACGAACGCGTACGCCATCCTGCACCGTGATGATCTGCATGCCGGTATGCCGTGAGAGCAACTCCACCATCATGCTTTTAAAGTCCGGCGAGAGATGCTGTATGATCACGAACGCCATGCCGGTATCATCCGGCATGTTATCGAATAAAACCTGTATGGCGTTGAGTCCGCCGGCGGAAGCGCCAATCCCGATCAGGGGAAAGCCGGGCGATTTGTCGGGTGGAATCTCTTCTACCAGCGTCTCAGAAATCTCTTCGTTCATCATGAATCCCGCGTGCGAACATGCGCCTGATGTGGCAATGGTACAGGAGATTGATTTGGATTATGAAGCAGACCCGCAATACTTTTCGCGTCGCAGCTACTGATTTTTTGTCAAATGTTGAATTGAGATCGCTACGACCGCTGAAAGGGATTCTAAAGTAGAAGATTTCAGCGGCCCATAAAACTCAGCCTGGAGTCAGGTGACTTCGCGGTTGAGAGCATCAACCTGTTCGTTGAGTGTCCACATATCGTACAGCAGACCGATACCCACCAGGCCGCCGGTAACCAACCATAAAGCGCCGGTTATATACTTCCCCATATAAAACCGATGAATTCCGAGGATTCCCAGGAAGGTGAGTAAAACCCAGGCGACGGTGTAGCTGAGCTGCCCGCTGGCGTAGCGCCGATCCGCCGCCGCGTCCATCGAAGGAATTAAGAACAGGTCAATGATCCAGCCGATTCCGAGCAAACCCAGAGTTAAAAACCAGATTGTGCCGGTAATCTGTTTGCCGTAATAAAAACGATGCGCACCGAAAAAACCAAAGATCCAAACAACGTAACCGATTGTTACCGAATGTGTGTTATTATGCTCCATCAAATTTCCTCCAGCGCGATTCACCCATTGTGCGTCGGATCGCCCTCATTTCAAGCGATTTCATATTCGCCGCAAAAAACCGGTGTAGGGTCTGGTATGAGTGCCCCTACCAGCTCCCGGAAGCGCCGCCTCCGCCAAAACTGCCGCCGCCTCCGCTGAAGGAACGACTGGATGATGAAGACGAACTGCTGGAGGAACCGGATGAACGAGATGAACTGGAAGATGAATACGATCTTGATGAAGACCGACTCGAGTAAGCAGACGATGAACGCCGACCGCTGGATCGGGAACTGCGATACGCGGAGCCGCCGCCACTGGACGTCCAACGAAAGCGTCCGGTGAAAATGTTATAGATTACCAGATAGATTACGGATTCGACAAAAGCGCGCACAAATTGCATGGGAAAAAAACTGCTGAACATCAGAAAGTACGCGAACATTTCCAGCAAAGTATAAATCCATAAAATGGCCAACGGCCAGCCCAATCCCCGATGGTGGTTTTCTCTGGAGGCGTACACAATGCCGATGATCAAAGCCAGAGCGCGGATGGGCAGCGCCAGCAGGGCGATGATACGCAACACGGCTTCCCCGACGAAATCGAAGAAACCGGGCTCGCTCTCTTCCGATTCGGGCGCGGGCAATTGTTCGGCACGAATAGATTCCTGTATGGCCTTGATGCCGGCTTGAATGCCGCCGTAAAAATCCTGATCGCGAAAACGGGGTACTATGGTTCCGTCGATGATCCGCTTGCATCGCGCGTCGGGTAGCGCTCCCTCCAGTCCGTAGCCGACTTCAATGCGCAGCTTACGATCGTCCCGGGCGATTAACAGAATCACACCGTCATCGAATTCGGAGCGACCCACGGCCCAGGCCTCGGCCAACCGTAACGTATATTCTTCGATGCTCTCCGGTCGGGTACTGGCAACGACTACCACGACAACCTGACTGCCGGTTTCATCTTCAAACGCGGCCAGGTTCTCATTGAGCGATCTGATTTGCGCCGGAGTCAGTAGATCGGTTTTGTCCAGAACGTACTGCTGTGCCGGCGGAATCTCCCGCGGTTCATTCGATTCGACCTGCGCGTACAGATAACCGGGTGTAAGAATGATCGCCAGAAACAAACCGGCGCCCATGAACAAACCGGGCGCACGGTTGCGTAAAAAACATCCGGATAGCAACATGTGGATCAATCTACCTCGGCTGACGCCGATGCCTATAAAAAAAAGTGCGATCCCCGGTAGCCCGGGCTGAAATTTACGACGGACCGGGCGATTCGAGTTTACAATTGCGCATTCTCGGGTGCAGATGTCCGCCACATGGATTCCGCTCTGCATTATGAACTGCGCGCCCTTTCCGAAATTGATCAGGCACTACGCGAACGTATGTTTCTGCTCATGCGGGAGAATTTTGACGCCGTGCATCGAGATACTTTCGAAGTCGATTTACAATCCAAACATCTGGTGGGCCTGTTATTCGACGCGCATCGAACTCTGCAGGGTTTTACCACCTATGCCCTCAATCCGACCGACTGTGGAACCGACGAGTACGACATTTTATACTCGGGGGATACTATCATCGCGCCCGCCTGTTGGGGCTCGCAAGAACTGGTGCGCGGTTTCGGTCATACCATCGGCCAACTGCTGGCCGGTGGACGACGCAAACTGTACTGGTATCTATTGAGCATGGGACATCGAACATACATGTACCTGGTGTTATTCTTTCGCAATTTTTTTCCGGCGGCCCACAGCCCAATCGGTTTCAAGAACACTTCAAGCGCTTCAAGCACTTCGAGCACTTCGTTCGTGAACGATCAAGACGCGGAACAGCGACAACTGGAAGCCATTGCCCGACGCACCTCCGGCATTATTTTTCCGGAAGAGTACAATCCGGCCACCGGGATTGTCCGCTTCGCGCAACCCCGCGGCCAATTAAAATCGAATTTAGCCAGGGCCAGCTTTCAACGGCGCAACAATCAACATGTGCGTTTTTTTCTGGAGCGCAACCCGGGCTTTGTTCACGGAGATGAGCTGGTTTGCCTGGCGCTTATACATCCCGATAACATTCGCTCCTTCGGTCGCACCGCAGTGCTGGAAGGTATGCAAACGCCTTTATCCAGGGAAAACGATTGAGTCACCCGGGTTTATCGACATACTGACCGCATGCGCGCCCGTCTGGCCAACCGATTGTGGCTCTGGCAATGTGCCGGGGAACATGCGCGCTTCTTACGTGCATGTCGGCGGCCGTCAATCGCTCAACAAACTCTATTAAACGATTACATCAAAAGAAACGCCGCTACGCGCTTCGGCCGGGAACACGATTTTCACAAAATCAAAAACACAATCGACTTTATCCGCCGGGTTCCGATTGCGGATTGGTCGCGGATAGAACCGTACGTACGCAGCATTGCCAATGACGGCGAGCATCAGGCGCTCACCGCGGAACGCGTTTTATTTTTCGAAGAAACTTCCGGCAGTACCGCCCGATCCAAATGGATTCCGTACACCGCCACGCTGCGCTCCGAATTTCAACGCGCAGTATGCGCCTGGTTGCATCACTTACATCGCGAACGACCGCGCGCGTTACACGGCC
>JAGRMX010000026.1 GCA_020441025.1 Leptospiraceae bacterium | reverse complement strand
ATGAGACTGATGTCATAATACCCCATGTTGTACAGTTTACCCGGCGCGACGGTAACCTTCGTTGCATTCATGATTTCTTCCGTAAAAAAAGCGCGCTTTTTGCCGCCTTCAAAGTCCGCGGCCACTGCGATATATGTACCCGGCTGCACATTAAACAGATAACCTCGATTCCCCTGATTCCAGTTGGTAGCCAGGATTTGAGCGCCGCTACGATTGTTACCGGAATCATCCAGCCGGACAAAATACATTTTATCGGGCGCGACGGCCGGAACCGTTTCATGCAAATCGACCGCAATCACCAGGCCCGCCGGCGCATCCGAATCCGTTCCGGGCATTCCTTCCGGACCGCTCTTGCAGGTTATGGCGAACAGACCGATCAATAAAATTGCCGGTATCATCCGGCTGATGGTTCCTGTAAGTTTCATTAATTCCTCCTGTGGAAACTGTTTTCCGCAATAGCTCTCAGAATCTCTTCCTGCTGGCAAGAATAAGAATTCGTAAGATAATTTCCCGCTGGTTTAATAGATTGCGGTTACATGGCGATTCGATTGCCGGCAGCGGCTCGTCGGGCTGGAAAAAAAAGATCGTAGCTATTGCCGACATGCCGCGCCAATCGCTTGCATTTTCCACGGATTATGAAAAAATCTGCCGAATAAAATCACGGGAAGAGAACCAGGGATCGCTTGCCGTGCATCAGGGTGTGGCGAAACGCATGAATCCAGCCGAAAAGAAAGCCATGTATGTTTTGATAGCCGGAGGCGTTTTTTTTATAATCGCCATGCTCAGCTATGTCTATGCCGAATATTTACATCGCTATGAACGCCCCCAATTGGAGGTGATATACGGACAGGATATCAATGCCTGCACTAAACAGGTGGGAGAACTGCATAATGCATGCATACAGGAGGCCAGTGACGCTAACGCTCAACGCATAGAATCGCTGAAAAGCTCCATTGTTATGTTCGTACTGAACATGCCGTTAACATGGATTACATTCGCCACCATATTCGGTTACTCGGGGCTGGTCATGTGGTACATTCAACTGCCTGCCTATCGCCGTCCCTGGATTGCCATTTCCGCCATCGGCATTTTATTGCAGACCATGTTGATGGTGGGTGTGATTATACATCGCTTTCTGGACCTGACGCGTTAAAGGTTTCGGCATTTAATAAACTTAACATTTGTTGAAGTTTAAAGAGCGTTTATTATTTAAACTAACCTGCTCACCTGGTGTGGCCGCCCCGCTTCAATGGCGACCGTGAAAATGATCCATGGCGCGATGAATGCCCAGCAAACGCACGATCCAATCGAACACCCCGATCGGTAACATGCGCGTGGGATAGATCAAATACACAAAACGGGGCAGAATGAGCCGCTTGCGATTTTTTTTAATGGCCTTGATAATCTCCCGCACCACAAACTCTGGCTTGAGAATGGGCAATAAAAAGGAAAAACGCGAACGCACGCCGGCGAACATACCCGTATCAATGAAATACGGACACACCACCGTCGTCTGGACCGGCGCTCCCAGTCGATGAATTTCCATGCGCAGAGCTTCATCGAATCCCACCGCCGCGAACTTGCTGGAACTGTAATCAATCAATCGATGCGTTCCGATTAATCCCGCCGCCGACGCGATGTTCACAATATGCCCGCCTCGATCGATCATATCCTCCAGGAACGCGCGCGTGGTCCAGAACAGCGCAAAAGTATTCACTCCAAAAGTACGATAGATATCCGTTTCACCGGATTCCAGTATGGTTTTGCCCGATACGATACCGGCGTTATTGATTAATATATCGACGGAACCGCACCGACGCTTCGTATGCGCGGCGGTACGTCGCACGGCGCCGGCATGCGCAACGTTGCATACAAACGCTGTTGCCGCCATACCCTTCTGTTGCAACACATCACGTAGATTGTACACCCCGGCTTCATCCACGTCCCACAGGATAACATGCGCGCCCTGAGCGGCCATTTCCGTCGCCAGCAGTTTTCCGATACCGCTGGCCGCTCCGGTAATCAGCACGTTCTTGTTTTTTAATTGAGTCATAGTAATTGTGGACAGGCTATCCGGTTGCAGCCGCAGTATTTACAGAGGATCTGACTGCCGGGCCGATTCTGAATGAATACAGAAAGCAATGCGCAGAATGTAAACCTAAAAAATACCACGCCGCGCGCCCTCTCTTATGCCACCATAATTACTATCGGATTTCCGTCGTGTTTATGAAACACGTACTTCTTCATACTGATACCAGATATACGGAAGCGCGTTCCTATCACATTCTATCTTTGGCCTGCAATTATTGCTTGTAGTTAAACAGGCGATGACCAATATACATGAATGCGACAGGTTAAATCATTCATCATGGTCGGGATTACTTTCTTTTGTTCAAATATCTTTGCGGAGCCGTATAGTCGTCCCAGGTGCAGTGATGTCGATGGAGCCACGGTCTTTTGCGCCAGCGATGACCCTCTCATCCGGGTCCGATTCCCCCGGCAATATTTCGCTCATGAATTTGCTTCAATTCATACAAAGCACTCCCAATTGCCGGAACAATACAAGTCGTCTGTCACGCGTCAAAATCCCATGCTAACCGGGCTGGTCTTATCCGGCGGCGGTTTGCGCTCAAACGCTTTTCAGCTTGGTATTTTAAGCGGCTTGCACGATCATCAAAGCCCGAAGGAATTCCAACCGATAGAGTTATTCGATTATTTGTCCTCTGTTTCCGGCGGTAGTTGGGCTCATATGTCCTATAAAGCCAACATTTACACCAAGTTTGATTTACAAACGAGACCGAAAAATTCTGAGAGTCCCGTGAGTTTATCCGAAGAATGTTTTGCCGGATCTTCATCCGATCCCGGTAAGCGGTATTTGAGAGATGCCTGTTTCTACCACCTGATGAATGCATATATTGAAAAAGCGCACACCCGGGAATACGAATCGGTTTCACATGCCTGCCGGAATATTAAATCGCCCTCATATTCCAGCTGCCCCATTTACGCAAGGCCATTGATTCGATCATACAATACTATTTTCGAGAAAGTAAACCTGGCACTCGGAGATAATGATGAGGAAGGCAATAGCATCCGAGAAGAATGGCGCAGCATGCTTCGCCGGCAAATACTCTATTCGGGCGATCGGCCCATAAACTCATTTATGCAATGGCAGGCGGACATGGAGACCCAGGGCCCAAACATCATAAGCTCTCGTCCGATTTCAATTTTTAACGCTTCACACAATGTTGAGCTACAATTGCTTGATCCGCTGTTAGGCAACAACCTCTTTCGAGGCTTTCCGTTTGAAATCACAATGAGTTCCATAGGAACAAGTTATCATTTCAATAATCGGAACTCTTTCGGCTTCAGTTTCGTTTTCAGTCATCATCTGGACCGACGATTGACCGGCATCCATTACTTTCATTCTACGGGGAGTCAGGAACCGTTGATGCTCTCGCATGTCGCTGCGATGTCCAGCGCGGTGGTGCCTGACCTGCGCTTCGAACCGTTCGGGATCAGCCTGTTAAATATTTCCGGGCTGGAATGGTACTACCGATTTCCAATTTCTTCCAGACAGAGTCCCGAATTCGTACTGACCGACGGTGGACATAGCGAAGACCTGGGCGCCATCGCTCTTATGGAACGCGGTGTTAAATTCATAGTAGTTTCGGATGCCGGAAGAGACGATGATATGAACTTTGACGATTTAAATTTGCTTACGGAGCAGGCCGAACGATTGGCCGGTATCAAAATCGAGGCTATGATGAATCAGGATGTTTTTCGATTTCAGCCCGACCGAATCATGTTTTACGCGCTGTACTATTACGAGAATCCGCCGATTGAACAGGGATCGGATTCCAATCAAAGCAATCCATCCAGCATTGCAAACAGATGGGTACCCACGCAACAAGATCCCGGAGTTATTTTATATATAAAACCGCAAATGACCACTCGTTACCGGGAGTATTTTCGCGAAGAGTTTCCTCATATTTACAATATTTTACGCTTCAGCGCCCCGGACTTTCCACAAAGCGCAACCTTCACTCGCGTGTACACCGATGAACTTATCCATGCCTATTTTTTGCTCGGCCAGAAAATCGCACAGGAACAGATTAAACAACAGATCATGCATATTCGGCGATGCCCCGACCAATATCAGGAACATGCAAGGCATTATACGGGTGCTTTTCCAGGTTGCTCATCATGAACACGCATAGCATCTGGATTGTTTTTCTGGCGGCGACACTGTTGTCACAATGCTACAGCACGGACACGCGCACAATTTGCGCCCAGAGTGCCGAGTGTCGTTTCCGTACCGACTCAGAGCCAAAGAATGTTGCGTATAAGCGCGATGATTCCGGGCATTACTGGCATGATCGATGGCGCGATCTGCTGGATATCTTTACGCTTACAGCTAATTTACGGTACAGTCTCGGATTAAAAATAGATCTATCAATACTCAGCATAGGTGCCTATGGGGAATCGCATGAAATCAGCGACACATATGGATTGCGCGGTGGAAAGCTCGGCTCCTTTCAAACCCTGTCGCGCACATTTATACTGGGATTCCAGAACTCAACCGGCCTGATTTATCATAAAGAATGCTTTGCGCCATCAGATCATCAAATGCGTGTTATAACGGCGGAAGGTTGCATTCCTGATATTCACTCCGTTCCGGAGCAACAGAGCGAAGGCAATGCCGACGGGCAGTTTACCGATTTCGAGCGAGAATTGTCAAGAGGTAAGTACTACCAGAGTCGGCATCCCTTTACTTCATATAGATTTGGACGGATGGAAATACAGATCGGTCTATTATTAACGTCAGTACGCTTTGGAATAAATATATTTGAAGCCGGAGATTTTATTACAAGTCTCTTGCCGTTTGAGTGGGCCGACTTGCTCAAAGACGACAGCTATCGCTACCGATTTCCAATAAAGCGCACTCCTTAATACAGACCGACTCATGTAAAACTAAATGCCCGGCAGCTAAACCTCCAGCTCAACGATAAGCGGTAAATGATCGGAAGCCACGCGACTCAAGGACGTAATGTGCCTACCGGTTTGAAGAACGCGCGCTCCAGAACTTACCAGAATGCGATCCAGAGACAATACCGGAAACCCGGCCGGAAACGTGCGCTTCGTAAGAGCGCGCAAACCCATCTGTTGCAGCCCGCGAAAATGCGGGCTTAACGAAGTCCATTCATTAAAATCGCCCATTACACAAACGATTTCGCCGGCAAATAATTGCAGGGCGCTTGTATTATGGCCGGCATGCGGTTCTGGAATCAGCACGGGATCAGGCGCAATGCTACCGGACGCATCGCCGGCGCGCAGAGCACTTTGATTGCGAGCGAGCAAGGTATACAATTGTTCGAATTGAACCCGGCGTTCGCGAAATTTTAATCCCAGATGGGTCGCCACCACTCGAATGAATGTATCCGGACCGATACGCACGAAAGCTTCAATGGCACCGCGAGCTTCCCGGTCGGCATAACTCAAATCATGCAACAGTACGCCTTCCACCGGATATCTGGATAGTATTGCATTGCCATAGTCCCCCTTTTCCGAAAACAAGGTCGGTCCGCGTACGGCCTGCAAGCCCGTCCTTTCGGCGATTTCGGTAAGCGCCGGTTGCGCGTTTTGTTCGGCATGGCGCTCATCAACTTCCTGCAGGGCGATCACATCCGCACGCATTTCGTTGATTACATCGACAATACGCGCCGCCGAACGTCGGCCGTCCTGCCCCACGCAGCCATGGATATTATAAGTCGCCAATCGTACCTGCATAATCTCCGAATGCTTTACTGAAATAAACGACCCACCATTTCATCCAGACCGATGGGACGTTCCGGATCAATTACCGAACCGTCCGGCACCAGTTGATCCAGCCATTCCGGCAATCTAATATCGAGTTCACGCAATCGACGTGGGCCTTCAAATCCCAGGTCCTGAATCAGCGCAACCAGTCCCGTTCCCTGTTGCTCCAGTTCTTGAATCGATTCATAACTTACTCCCAGGTGTTCGGATAACAGCCGTTGTCGCAAATCACGAATGGCGGATTGTAATCGACCTTGTTCGGATGAGTCATCTTCATTCGAATCGCCCCGGGCGTCGAAGGCCAGGCCGCACTCCGTATCAAAGCCCATGGATCGATTGCTCAGATTGGCCGACCCGGCGTACATCATGCGATCATCGGCAATCACCAATTTGGAGTGTACATAAATATTCACATCATCATGCACCGGATAGGCGACGCACAATCTACCGGATTCCTTTGCCTTTAATTTCTGTAATAAACGCGAACGCAATACCCCCATGCTGACCTGTTCCAACCAACCCGAAGGTTGCGCCGGGTTTAATATAAAAATTTCCGGTCCGTCTTTTCGGTCCAGTTGATTCATCAGCGCATCACAAATTACCGGAGAAGTGAAATACTGGCTTTCAATGTAAATGAATCGCTGGGCCGATTCGATTACCCGCAGAAGAAACGCTTCCGTTTCGCGGATTTCCCGCTGTTGTTTGTACTCCGGCATGGTTACCACCACTCCCACCGGAACTTTCTCGGCGTGACACTGTATGCAGTCGGGCCAGTTCGATGCAAAGTCGGCGGGCATAGACGGCGTCGGCAGTCGTTCGCTCTGACTGCGCTCCCAACGCGAACGCGCCAGGGCGCCCAGCTTTCCGGCTATCGGTCCGTTGACCATAACCTGAATATCATGGAACGGTGCGTATGCTTCTCCATCGGGTTTGTTGCGTCGCTCGCTGTGCGGCTCATGATCCGGCGTATCCCAACGATTGACGGTCAAATCGATTCCACCGACAAAAGCCACAGAATCATCTATGACCACCACCTTTTGATGATGGGACGCACCGGATGGCACCGTGTTATCGAGTGCAAAATGCAGTCGTTCATGATGCAGCCAGTTCATTTTCAACGCGGTAAGTTTTTCACGTTCCAGCGCATAGATTACGGCAAAATCCCAGCACAGTATGTGAATGTGCAAATTCGGTTTGTCTCTCAGCAGATTATCCAGAAAGCGCGCCAATCGAACCGTTTCTTTTTTAGATGAGCCGTCGGAATGCGCATCGGAACGGATTAATTCCAATTCGCTGTGAATATCCCAACCCAGAATCAGAATGGATTCTTGCGCCAATTCGGCCGCTTCGACAAAAGCGTGATAGTACGCCGCCGCATCCACGAGAAAAGAGACACGTGCAGCCTGAATGCTTTTCATTCAGAAAAAATAATAATAATCGGATGGAATGGTGACCGGGTTTTTGGCAGCGGCACTAAACGCATATAAGCATCATTGAGGAAATTTGATACTCATATGCCGCACCGGTTCATTTGTTTAAACAGTCGCCATGCTATTCAAGTATGGTTAAGTTACGCGATTCAATTTGCGCTCCCGGTGCCTTCATGTGCCGATTTATTTACCGTTACCAACGATCGACCGCCCGCATGAGTGAGTGGGGTCAACTCTGAGACGGAATGTTGCAACAATCGAGCCGGGTTTTGATAGCCGGTAACAAATGCCAGTTCGCTTAGATCGTGCAGAGCCATGGCGATTTGCTGGCTGGCATGCTCCAATCTTTCGGATACCTGACGACCGCGGCCCTTTTGCAGCGAAATCCATTTCAGTATTTCCGCGTTATGCACCGTGATTTTTCCGGCCAGAGACGCGGTCAAATCCTGCATGGCGGTGCGGACGGCTTTTTCTTTTTCAATGGAAAGTTCTCGCTGATGCGCGTCAATCAGCGCTTCACGAGTGCGATGCCATAACACTAACAAACAGGCCACCAGAAAGCCGTACGCCACCAACATGGGCAGCATGGGCATGGAAATGATGGCTCCCAGAAAATCGTTTCGAATATTCAATTCGATTCGTTCGACCAGGTAAAACTCGGCCACCATGACCAGAGTATGAACAATGATGGCCCCCAAAAAGGCCAGCACACCTATCTGAAAGAAACGTGCGGTAATCCGCAGAATACTCGTCGATCCCTGCATGTAGCGCCTCCTCGGCATGAATCAGATCGGTTTTCAGCGCGGAGAAGTGAGATGATTGACCCATCGCAACAACAGAAAGCCGCTGATTCCGGCCAGCAGTGACCCCATTATAATTGCGGCCCGTGTAATTTCCAGTGTTTTGTCCTCAAAAGCGAGGCCGGCAATAAAAAGCGACATGGTGAAACCGATTCCGGCCAGCAGACCGGCCCCCAGAATGTGCCCGAATCCCGTTCCTGCGGGCATACGGGCCAATCCGAGGCGAATGGCCGCATAGGTAAAAACAACGATTCCAATCGGTTTGCCCAGCGCCAGACCCAGGGCTACTGCGGGGAACACGCCTCCCAGCGTAATCTCGCTGAAAGAATCGAAAGAAAAACCGGCATTTGCCAGAGCAAAAACAGGCATAATCAGAAAGCTGACCGGTAAAAGCAGAGCGTGCTCCAGTTTCTCCAGCGGTGTTTCGATGGCATTGCAGCGTTCACGCATCAGATGCAAACTTTGCTGTCGATCGGGCTGAGTGATGATATGCCGACCGGGCTGCCCGTTCTGCGCGAAGCGATCGATTAACTGACGCATATCCGTCGTAAACGCATTCGTATCCGTTCTGGTTTGAACCGGAATCAACTGGGCCAACAGAATTCCGGCAATGGTGGCATGCACTCCCGATTTAAGAAATAAAAACCAGACTACCAGGCCCGGTATGAGATAAAACCACAAGGAACGTACACCAACGCGATTGAATCCAAACAGGATGAAGAATATAATTCCCGCCGCAACCAATAACTCTATCTGTATAGAAGCGGTATAGAACAACGCAATCACCAGAACGGCTCCGACGTCGTCCACTATGGCCAGCGCTGTTAGAAAGATTTTGATTGTGACCGGCAGCCTGCGTCCGCACAGAGCAAGTATACCGAGCGAGAAAGCGATATCGGTCGCCATGGGAATGGCCCAGCCTTCCGCGTTCTGTTCGGTACCGTTAATCGATAGATAGATTCCGGCCGGTACCACCATGCCGCCCACAGCGGCGGCTATCGGTAAAGCGGCCGCACGCATATCAGAGAGTTCTCCGACCAGCAGTTCGCGCTTGATCTCCAGACCCACCAGCAAAAAGAAAACGGCCATCAGACCATCATTGACCCAGAGGACTATGGGCTTTTGCAGCGCATAGTTTCCAACCTGCCCACCCAGAGGCGTTTGCCAGAACGATTGAAACATCGGTCCCCACTGACTATTGGTTAAGCCGACGGCCAGAGCGGCGCTGATCAGCAACAAGATTCCACTGGCCGCTTCCCGATCGGTAAATCGTTCAATGGGCAATCCAATGGATTTTAGCAAGTTGGTCATTAAATCTTCCTGAATAAAACCTATCGATAGTTGGCATTCTGCGCAATCCGACTTAAACATACCGACATTCCATATTCAAGTCGGACGGACAACCGCATTAGAAATAATTGTACTGATTGGAGTCGGAATCGACCACCAGGATGCGAACAATCTCTGTGAAAAATAAAAAAGCGCGGTATGTTTGCCCTGCGACAAACCTCCGCGCTTTCATCAATTGCTTCTTATATATAAGAAACAATCAACTCAAATGTAGCAAATCAATCCAGATCGCCCGGCACCAGTGTGACCGTTGACTCTTCGCAAATGTTTACTTCACGCTGACTGTAATAGTTTCCGTCCGCTGTTTCTCCGCCGATATCCCAGGAGCATTGCCCCTCAACGAAATCATACAGGGAGATTTCTTCGGATGCGTTGTTGTCCACGGCTCCGGAACGAGCTGTACCCCACTCATCCGAAGTCGGCAATGATGCGTAAATGGCCGTAAAATCAACGCCGGTATTATTAACAACAGTGACTTTTTTGGATTGGCCGCAAGCTGCGAATAAAGTCAATGCGACCAGTGCTATCAGTATTTTTTTCATGCTCAAACCTCAATACAATCAAACCAATCGGTTTGCGGCAGAGTAATTTTACGGACGCATTTCCGCAACCAAATACGAAATGCTCCCCACAGTGCGCTCATTAAGACTTTCGATTTTCCAGAATAGCGGTAATTTGCCTGAGTCGCTCCAGCGGTCGCGAAATAGTACGATACATTCGCGACTGCAATTCATCAACGCTGAGACCCGCATAATCCGCCGGCACTAAAGTTTGATGCACTACCATACGAATCGTACCCGGGCGAACACGCTGTATGAACGTACGCTGTTTGGGTGGCATCAATCGATTAGCACCAAAAATGGTAATGGGTACAATCGGCACTGCGGCTTTGCGCACCAGAATAAAGGCACCCTTTTTAAATGGTAGCAATCGGGTTTCATCCAGACTGCGAGAACCTTCCGGAAAAACCATAAGAGAATTGCCGGCTCGTACCGAACGCGCCGCCTGCATCAATGACTCCATGGCCTTTTTGCGATCATCCCGGTGCACGGGAATACAGCTGGCTCCGCGCATAACGCTGCCAAACAATGGAATCCGAAACAGGGACGCCTTGGCCATGGCTCCAAATGGCACGCGAATAACGCTCATAAAGGCCACCATATCCAGAAAACTCTGATGATTGGCCACCAGCAGGACGGGCCCCCCGGTGGGTAGATTCCGGGGATTCTCGACCTCAATGCGCATGCCATGAACGGTCGCCAGCACACGCCCCCAGATTCGACCGACCCGATGCACCATCCGGCGTCGTTTGAAGAGCGCGAAGGGTATCAGAAATGTGCAGATTATGCCGGTCCAGGCCAGCGTAATAAACCAGATCCACAGTGAATGCAACAGGGACACGAATCACTCCCGAAATCGTACGAACGGCGCGTCGTAGTTCCGACACACCGCGTTTTTGTACGCAGCTGTTGGAATCATTATCCGGTGCTTTGATAGCAATACAATTAGTTTTGCCATCCAGAAGTCACCGAGACAAAAATATGAGCGCTTGCATTTGTCGGAACTCCGCTATATCACACTGTTGCATTCAACCGAATCAGCCCCAGATCAGCGACCATCCGAATCGCCATAGAGCAGTGGGTGACAGTCGCCAGGGGGCCACCAGCCCCATATTGGCTGACAAAAGGTGTTGAAACACAACAGGATTATCATGCAAGGCCCGCACCACGCGCCTGGACCAATTCGGTCGGCAGCTGAGCTTCAGCACAATGCCGGTCAGACGGTAGTACCGCCTCAGACTACGAGCGGTTTTACGTTCAAACTGTCGTAGTTCCGACACTTTTACCACTTCGCCTGGCCGAGTACGGTGCCTTTTTAATACAGGAACTACTGTTTTTTCCAGACACAGGGCACCTTCCAGAGCCAGGCTGATACCTTCGCCGGTAATGGCATCCAGATATCCGCCCGCATCACCCAGGAAAACTACGCCATCCCTGATACGCCGAACCACCCTTTGCTGTAGTGGTCCGATGGCCGCCATAGAACTGCTGGTGGCGCATTCTTGCAATCGACGTTCCAATTCGGGGAATTGAGCCAGCAGTTCCGGGATCAGCGCCTGGCCGCCTTTGATTTTAATTCTGTCCCGGTGCCATAGAAAAGCCACTCCCACTCGGCAGGGGCCGGACGGCGTAACGTAGGCCTCCAGCCCATCGCTGAAGTACACCTCAACGTCGGAACTCCACGGTGGAATTTCAAAATGTTGCCGGGCACCCCAGCGTTCGTATGAGCCCGGCCGTTCCTGGAGCTGCAATTGTCTACGAATGGGCGAATGCAAACCGTCCGCGACAATCACAAGAGGGGCGATAGCGATCCGGTTCGCCACCGCAACCGAAACCTGCATATTATCGCTATCCATCAGGCGGGCCGTACATCGGGTGCGCACTTCCAGGTCAGGAATCTCGCAGGCCCGGGCATACAGAGCCCGGGAAAGTTCCAACCGCCGAATTCCGAGACCGACACCTTCCCGAAAATCGGCCCGGGCCATATTGCCATCCGGCCCGAAGTAGCTGATGCCCTGAAAAGGACGCAATTCCGCATTGTTAAGATGATTGGTCACTCCCAGTTGATCCAGCAGAGCGACTCCCGTGGGCATAATGCCCTCCCCGCAGGGTTTGTCCCGGGGTAATCCGTGCTTTTCCAGCAGTAATACTTTTAGTTGATGGCGGGCCAACGCGATTCCGGCCGCCAGACCGGCCGGTCCGCCACCGATAATAATCGCGTCGAATGCTTCCGCGTTCGCCATTGTCACAGAACGAAAATCCTCATGCCGAAGCCAGCAGTTCAAACGCTCCCGATTGTAACAGTTGCTTTGCTTCACCACGCTTGATTTTGCCGCTGGTGGTGCGCGGCAACTTACCCGTTTCGACAATATGCACGGCGGACGGTATCAAACCGGTATCGCGTATGATTGCAGCGCGGGCCTCATGAGCCAGTCCGGCGATGTTTCCATTCGGGGCCCGCTGCTTTTCGGCCAGGACAATGAAACCTTCACTGCCATCACGATTGGAAGCATCCGCTACGGCCGCGACGCCATCCTCCTGTAAGCCATGCAACTGCACCAACACCGATTCAATCATATGGGGGTCTATGTTGCGTCCATTGATGATTAAAATATCTCGCGCCCGGCCGTAAATGTACACCTCACCGGCGTGCATAAACCCTAGATCGGCGGTATCCAACCAACCGTCCGGGTCCAGAGCGGCACGACCGGTGCCTTCCGCCTCCAGGGTTGAACGCACTGAACCATCCGCATTTAAATAACCGCGCATTACGGAAGGACCACGCACAAAAATATGCCCGGTGTGTCCTTCCGATAAAACGTTACCGTTAACCGAACGGATTTCTACCTGCACGCCATCCAGCGGTTTGCCCACCGAAGTAAGATTGATGGTAGCGATTCCGGATGATTGATCGGCATCCACAACTCGAGCGATGCCCAGCGATAGTTGTTCCACATCGAACGAGTGGGCCGTGGGAACGGAATCAATCGCGCTGAAGGTGACCGCCAGGGTAGCTTCCGCCAGACCATACACGGGCGTGAAAGATTCATATCGAAACCCGGCCGGCTTAAAACGATTATAAAAGAGCCGCAGGGTGGATTCACGCACCATTTCCGCGCCGATTAATGCGATTTGCCAGTGACTTAAATCAAGCGACGCAATGATATCGTCTGAAACGCGCGAAGCGCACAATTGCATGGCAAAGTTGGGTGCCGGGCTGATAGTCGCCCGACTGACTGATAGAGCCTGTAGCCAGCTGGCCGGACGCGCGACAAAATCTTCCGGACGCAACAGAGTAATATCGCCCTGTCCCACAACTGCTGTGAACAATCCGCCGATCAATCCCATATCATGATGCAGTGGTAACCAGGATACGCCGCTGTGGTCGTTTAAATCACCCGGAAAGGTTTCCAGTATGGCGCTTGTATTGGAGATTATATTGTGCTGTGTGAGACCTACCGGTTTGGGTGCCTGCGTGGTTCCACTGGAATACTGAATCAGAGCCAGATCATGCGATTGGCCCGAGTGCAGATCCCGGTCGGCCGGGTCGGCTATGTCAATCGGCTCCGGTGCTTCAGGAATTTCGGAATTACCCGCATCGGAACCTTCAATCGCCGGCCCGGAAACGACACCCAGAAATTCATGTTCGGGAAATTCTTCCACGCATAGAACTACCGCTTTCGCAATTACCGCCGCCGCATCGATTTGCTTTTTAATTTTTTGCTCGGTAATGACATGCTTGATTTGCGCGCCTTTCAGCATGGAAGCGATGGTCCCGGCATAGTCCGGTAAACGTCCCATTCGCGGAGAAGGCAGACAACACGGTACTCCACCCGCCAGATAAACGGCAAAAAGCGATCGAATCATTTCAGGGGAAGTCGATTGAATCAACGCCACATGACTGCCGGATTGTATTCCCAGGGCGCGCAACTGCCGGGCCATACGTATTGCGTCATTATAAATACGATTGTACGGATAACGAGTAACTCGGCCCTGCCGATCAAAAAACTGAACTCCTTTTCTGGTTTGAACGGCGGCCCGTCTTAAACAAGCTTGCAACGATTCCATTACGTATTCTTATCCTGTTGCGGTAGGTTATCCGCTGACCGAGCAAGCGCCTTCTGTACCAGAAATACCACATCGCGTACGGTTCGAGGCGGGTTTTCCACATCGTCTTCCAGAATCAACTGATAACGATTCTCTACTTCCACCGCCAGAGTCAGCATGCCCACCGAATCCAATTCCAGGTCTTCCGCCAGACGCGTATCGGGCAAAATGTCGCGTTCTATTTTGCATTCCTGACGCAGTATATCGGCCACCGCGTTGAGAATGTCATGTTCGGTATAATTTCCCATATAATATTGGGCCGGTTATTTATAAGTCATTTCAAAACCGCCTCCGTCCGGTTTTGAGGTGAGTTCTTATAAGACGATCGCATTACCAATCGGTTTCTTAAATAAACTAAGTAAACCAATATACAAAAACACAGGCCTACTCTTACGCGGCAATGGAATAACTGATTCGCAAACGCATCGCTCACCGTCCGGTCGATTTTTTTCCGGACCGAATGCCAATCAAACGAGGTGTATGCTCGAAATGCACCATATAGGAATTCTGCGAGGCCAGGGCGCGTTCTTCCGCCTGGATGCGTATATATAGAATAATCGCGTTTGCCATGGAAAATACAATCGCGCTGATAAATGCGGAGTGTATTAACGGCACGGCCCCTATTTCCAGAATGACACCCAGATAATTGGGATGTCGAATCCAGTTAAATATCCCGCCACGCACGGGCGGCGCATCCGGTATGGTAATGATCTTTACCGTCCACCGTTCACCCAATCGATGAATGGCCGCGTAACGCAACGACTGCCCGGCAATCAACAGCAACATGGCGGGCAAAGCCAGGGGCAGGTAACAGGCACGCTGTAAAACAATCACTTCTAATAGGATTGCCGGCAGCCAGAGCGTATGTAGAATCTTCATGGCCCGGAAATGCCCGGGGGCGTGCTCTCGACCGCCCCGGGAGAGCAATGCCCGTTCATTGGATCGACTCAATCGCAATTCGAGTAAGCGCTGAACGGCCAGCAGAAGCAATAGAAGGAGAAAGCCATAAAAGTAAAGTGTGTCTGGAATCACCATCGATACAAAATGGCCTCGGCACAAAAGGCGGGTCCCATTGCCAGCAATACGCCGTAGTCTCCAGCCTGATGGGCTTTACGTTGCATGGTCTCTTCGAGTATATTCAGAACCGAGACGGACGAAAGGTTGCCCACCTTTTGCAAACTTTCCCGGGATAGATCCAGCGTACCTTTACCAATCTCCAATCCATCTTCCATGGCATCAATTACCTTCGGCCCGCCCGGATGCGCCACCCACTCGCCGATGTCCGCCACAGTCAGTTCATGACGGGCCAGAAATGCCGATATGCCGGGCCGCAAATGCTCCCGGGCAAATTCCGGAACCGTACTGTCCAGGACCACTTTAAAGCCCGTGTCGACCATATCCCAGCCCATGACACGTTCCGTATTCGGAAAGAAAATGGATGCGTTGTCCAGAATGGCGGGACCCTGAGAATTATACAGACGATGTTTTTCTCCGGCCAGCAAGACCGCCGCAGCACCGTCACCGAACAATCCACTGGACACAATGTTCGCAATGGAAAGGTCTTCGCGTTGCAATGTAAGCGAACAAAATTCCAGCGCGATTAAAATGGCCGCGTGATCCGGATGTCCGCGCAAATACTCGGCCGCCCGGGATATGCCCGCCGCTCCTCCGAGACAACCCAGACCGAACAGCGGCATGCGACGCGTGTCGGTTTGAAACGCAATGCGATTCATCAGGCGCGCTTCCAACGAGGGTACCGCTATGCCGGTAACGGTGGTGGAGACCAGCAGTTGGATTTCCTCCGGTCGAGCATCCACGGAATCGAGCAGGGATTGCACCGTGTTTTCGGCCAGATCCACGGCGGCGTCCAACCAGGCCGCATTGCTATCACCGAATCCTTTTAATGCGGCGTACTTTTCCAGCGGCAATGCCAGGTGGCGACCGCCTACCATGACATTACGGTGAAATTGTTCTAAACGATCGACGTTAAAATGCCGCTGTCCCCACACATCCCGAAAGGCGGCAATCAATTGATCTTGATCGTAATAATGCGGCGGATAACAGGTACGACTGGCGACGATGCGACTCATAGAGGAATAGCCCCCTGGCGGGCGATTTATCTAGCATATGGGAGGCCAACCGGCAAGACCACAAAAAAAGGCCATCCCGCAGGATGGCCTTTTTGGTATTATATCCCGTTTGTTAATGATACCATTAAATCAAACGGCCATACTTATCCTCTAAAGAGGAATCAATTAATCAATGGTGTCAGGGTAGCCAGAATTGGCGCAATTACCAGAGCTACGACAGACATTAGCTTGATTAAAATATTCAGCGAAGGTCCGGACGTATCTTTTAAAGGATCGCCCACAGTGTCGCCGACAACGGCGGCTTTGTGTGGTTCCGAGCCTTTCTTGTATTCCTGATCATCAATACGAACGGCGTTTTCGAACATTTTCTTGGCATTGTCCCAGGCACCGCCCGCATTGGACTGAAAAATGGCCATCAGGACTCCACTGGCAGTTACGCCGGCCAGCAAACCACCTAAGGGCTCGGCGCCAAAAATGATGCCCACTGCCACCGGAGTGATTACAGCCAACAGACCCGGCAAAATCATTTCTCGAATGGCCGCTTTAGTGGAGATCTCCACGCATTTGGCGTATTCGGCCTTACCTTCAGCCGCTTCAAAGATTTCTTTATCTTTGCTGCGCATCTTTTCGGTATCATCATGACCGTATTTCTTCATGACTTCCAGAGCCGCTTTCAACTGCGGAATATCCGCGAATTGGCGACGCACTTCCTGAATCATACTGCGAGCCGCACGCCCCACAGCGCCCATGGAAAGTGCGGAGAATACGAACGGTAGCATGGCTCCGACAAACAAACCGGCCATCACTTTAGGATGAGCCACGTTGATGTTGGTGATGTTGGTTTGCTGCATAAAAGCGGCGAACAGGGCCAATGCGGTCAGTGCCGCGGAAGCGATAGCAAAACCTTTACCGATGGCGGCCGTTGTGTTTCCAACCGCATCCAGTTTATCCGTGCGTTCACGAACTTCCGGTGGCAGGTTACTCATTTCGGCAATGCCGCCGGCATTATCGGAAATAGGTCCGTAAGCATCTACCGCCAGCTGAATACCGG
>JAGRMX010000269.1 GCA_020441025.1 Leptospiraceae bacterium | reverse complement strand
CAGGATACGACCGAGAAAATCTTCCACGGAAGTGGCGACATCGAACTTATGCTGATCGGGCATACTTGCCTGACGCTGCTTATCCGCCAACTCGGAATATTTGCTGTACAACGCCTTTCCCTTGCGTTTAACATAACGACGGGAAATCAGTATAGGCCACACATATTGGGGCTTATCATGTTTTATTCGAAACGAAAGCACTTCTTTGCGCCCGTACTTTTTCAAGAACATGACCAGTTGATTCTCGTCTTCGAACGCGCTCATACCTTCCAGCAGGTGCGTACGATTCGGAAACAACCCCTGTTCCCAGGCCTTATCCAGAGTCTCGACGATCTTTTTTAAAAGATCGCGAGCTTCCTCTATTTCGGCTTCGCGCTTTTTCATGTCCTCGACGCTTTCCGGCTCGGGCGCTTCGAATCCGCCGCCGTCCGCGTCTTTTTTGTTCGCTTTGTGGTTCGCTTCGTCGTCCGTCGCACCGCCTTCGGCCGCTTCGTCGGCGCCATCCTGTTTTTTCATGCGCCGGGAAACCAACTCCTTCTGGGCCTTGCGCGCTTCCCCGGTGCGCACCTTGACCATTTCGCGCTCCTGCTCCTTCTGGACCTTCGTTTTCATCTGAACCACTTCTTTCTGACTGAGCTTGCGACTGCCGGTCAATAGCCGCCAAAGCCGGGTTAAAAGCGGCAACTGTTGAAAGAGCGTGCGTTGTTCCAGGTCGAGAAATGATTTATAACGATCCTTATCCAGGTATCTTTCCAGACCCATGGCCGTCAGAATGCGTACGTCCGTATCGTCTTCGGTTTTATCGAATTTATCCCGGGCGAATTGAATGGCGTCACCGATGTTATCTTTGTGCAGCAAAAAGTTACCGATGCGACCGCGCACCGCGTACTGGGCATGCAACACGTCTTTTACCGAACGCAAAGCGTCGATTTCTTCCGGACTGCGGTCTTTGAGTGAGCCGGCCTCCACCACATGTTTGAATTTTAGCAGCTCTTCGAGGGTCTTACCCAGGTCGGCCTTGCGCGCTTCTTCCGCTTTTTCTTTTTGTTGTTTTTGTAAAGTGGGCGCCAGCAGAATCAGCTCTTGAATCACCTGCTTTTGCCCTTCGTTCAATCCCTGATAGCGACCGCCGTCAAACGACTTCAGTTGCTCGGCCACTTCCACTGGATCGACTTCTTTACCTCCGGTGTGAGCGATGTGATTCGCGAAATACTCCGCCAGCACCCGGAATCTCAAATCCAGTTCGTCCGACTTATTAAAAAAAACGCCATTGAAATCCTGGCCGTCAGGAGTGCGTCCCTGCAACAAAACCAGTTTGCGGGCATCCAGCAGCTTCTTCAGCACCGGTCGCACGAATAAAATGTTACTGTCTCGTTTTTGCTGAGGAGTCACATCCAGATCGCTTTGAAACAGGCGCGCCAGTTCGGCCCGGGCACGGGTATCACGCAGGCGACCGTTCTGGATGGATTTATTCAACCAGTCGCGCACCTTCTCCAGTTTGGGTACCTGGCGGGTGTCAATCCAGCGCGAGAGCGCCTGGAAATTGCGCTCTACATAGCCCTGATGGTAACGCTGAGTCTGGGTGCCCTCCTTCTCGGGCGGCCGACAGAACACCTGCATGGCGTCGATATGCGCGTCCGATCCGGCAATATACTGGAGAGCGGGAAAACAGGTCACCAGTTGCTGATCGATATGCCCGCGCCCCAGCAACTCGGTCAGATACTCCTTGATCCGGTCCGGATCCAGGTTGCATTCGCGCATCAGCTGATCGCGACTGGCCAGCACGCCGTTGGTATCGTACTTCTGGGTCCAATCCAGAATAAACTGAAAAACGGTTTTGATGCCTTTGAAACGGAAATCGCCCCGGGACTCGGCGCCCTGCACCAGGTCCCAGGCAAGCTTGAGCGGTACGACTTCCAGCAATAGCATGGGATCGGAAGGAATATTTTGCTTGTCGGCGGACATGCTAAAAACAACATACAGAACTCGCCCGCACGAGTTCTCGTTTGACCTGGCAACAGTTCAAAATCACAACGCTGTCTAAAATGCAAGAGACCGAATCGCTGACAAGCACAAGTGAATACCGATTGCCTCCCGCGGAAGAGCGGGCCGACTACATTCGCCGAAACTTCGACGCGATTGCCCGCAACTACGATCGCTTTAACGATGTGGTCACCTTCGGCTTTCATCGCCTGTGGAAACGCAGCGCCATCCGCCTGACGGCTTTGCCCGGGAACTCCGGCCGGCAGGTTCTGGATCTGTGCTGTGGCAGCGGTGATCTCACGTTGTTGTTTGCCGATCGACTGGCCGCCGATTCAAAGGTGACCGCTCTGGATTTCAGCCCCGGAATGTTGCAGATTCTGCAACATCGACTGAACAAAAAGAAATATACGTGCGCCGTAGAATTGCGCGAGGGGGACGCCGCGCATCTGACGGATTGTCCGAATGATTTTTACGACGCGGTGACAATCGGCTTCGGTCTGCGCAACGTACAGGATCGCGCCGGATGCCTGCGGGAATGTCTGCGAGTATTGAAGCCCGGCCGAAGATTGGTGATTCTGGACGTGGGCCGGGTAAACTGGACCATCCCCCGGGTGGTACACGAATTTTATTTTAATCACATTGTACCGCGCATCGGCGAATGGTTGCACGGAGAGCGCAATGAAATGTACGCCTATCTACCGGCATCGGCGCGCATCTATCCGGGCCAGCAAGAATTGGCGCGCGAACTGGAAACGGCGGGATTCACAGATGTGCGCTATACAAATCGATTTCTGGGAGCCAGCGTCCTGCACGTAGCCCAGAAGCCCGTCTGATCACATGCTGGATCTGAAGCGCATACTGATTGTTGTCAAGCGCACCAAATGGGAGCGCGATGTCATTCGCTACGGCTCGGAAAGAACCACCAAAAAGATTTACGCCCGCCAAAGACATGACGGCGCGCGCATCATCAGCTCCCACGACCGACAATGGCAAAACCTGCATACCTTTCGCGATCAACTCAAAGACGCGCGGTTCATATATCGAGCCGAGTTGCCTTTCGTGGACCAACGCGAATTCGATTTACTGGTCAGCTTCGGAGGCGACAATCATTTCGTATACGTCAGTCATTATGCCGGCCAGAAACCTCTGATGGGCATTAACTCGGACCCGGAAACATCCCGGGGGGCGTTACTATTATTTGATCCGGATTCGGCCGCCGCCTATCTGGGTAAGCATAGCGTGGACAACGTCACTACCGAAGCATGGTCGCGGATCAGCGGCCAGATATTGCACGCCGATGGTCGACGCATGCAGACCGGTGCGGCCACATCGGAAATTACGGTGCGCAGCAAGTTTCATGACTACGTCAGTCGTTATCAGATTGGCATCGACAGCAAAGACTGGGAAGAGCAAAAATGTTCCGGACTGTTATTGAGCACGGGAGCGGGTTCCACCGGTTGGTACCGCAATTGCCATCCGTTCAATATGCAAACCGACGCGCCCTTTCCTAAAGACAGTCCCTTCTTTCGGGGTATTGCCCGGGAAATGAGCCAGACCAATCGCGATCGGTATCGCCACGCCATGGCCCATATCGTCGCCGGGGCGGAATTGAATGTCATCAGTGAAATGGACGGCGAAATCACGGTGGACGCGGACCCGGAGCGCACATTCGACTTTGCGCCCGGCAGTCATGCCGCCTTTAAACTGGATGCCAGCCCGCTGAAGATCGTAGTGCCGTAACTAACCGCTCTGTACGATCGTTTAAAGAATCAGGACCGTGCATGGCCGTTCCTTATGCGACCTTACGATGGGCACAAACCTGACTGCGACAATCTACCGTGCGTTGAATTGTGAATCCTGCGCAGGGTCGGCTGTTTCCGGACGGGTATAGTTCAGATACATGATAACGCCGGTAATCCCCATCAATACCGCGTATAGACCCAGAGCCAGCATATTTAGGAAATTGGATACGTGCGCGGCGGGATGATTGAATAATTGCATTATTGCACCCAGCACCGTGTGTGGACCGGCGTTGCCCGAGGATGGATCCATAATATCGAACATGGATTGAGAATATACATAGTTGAACGGCAGCGAACAGAACATATAAACAATGTAATACACAACCAAATAAATCAAAATAACGCCGCTGCTTTTCCAGAAGCGTCCCGACATGCTACGAAAGCTGTGTGGAATGGCGCTGAAGGTTCGTTGTTCGGCGGCGACGGACACCATCCACACCAATCCGAACACCAGCAGTAACCAGCCCGGCAAAACACACAACAGCCAACCGATCATCACCACGAGGGTCCAGGGCAGTCCCGTTAACAGCGCGCGCCAGTATCCGCGCAGAGCCGCATGCAGCGATTGAGCAAAGGGTCGAATGCCGGACTCCATGGAATTAGACGGACCCGATGCCACATTACCGGGTTGCCCGGTATCTGCGCAGATATGCAAAGTGCGCACCGTAATCAGATACGCCAAAAACATATTCAATATTATAAACAAAAACCAGTACACAGCGGAAAGCGTCCCCAGTTTCCACAGCCCCCCGCGCAACGCATCGCCGAGCGCTTCACCTTGATCCGGATTATTTATGCCGTTAATTATGTTTCCCGCCACCAGCGAGATAAACGGATTCACACCCAGCTTGATAAATGCCAGATACAGGCCCGACACAATCAGCGCAAACGTCAGCGCACACAGCAAAAACGATTTCCACTGACTGCGAAACAAACTTAACGGCAATGTCAGCAAACTGCCAAAATCTATTTCGCCGGCACTCAATGCTTCGGCATTAAAGGAATTTATAGGCCGGCTATCCCCGGGTTTTCGGGAAAGCGGGGCTGTAGTGGCCGGAGCGCCATACGGATTCGACTGCGGGGAATCCGTATGGAGATTGGAGCGATTATCACTCACAATAGAGCTCCCATGTGCTTATCCGATATGATTGTTAAAATGGCGATGGGCTCGCCATTTCCGCCCAGAGCACCGCACGAAGTCGGAAGCAATTGGACGAAGCCGGCAAACATCACTGCCAGCGAATACGTTCCAGTGCTTCCTGCGCTTTGTTTTTGGTATCGGTTGGAAAGTTGGAGCGCAGTACGCGCATCAGCGGCACAAAAGCCCGGCGATCACCGAGCATCCCCAGCGAAACCACAATCTGGGTGGTCACGCGCACA
>JAGRMX010000268.1 GCA_020441025.1 Leptospiraceae bacterium | reverse complement strand
TTGTATAGCCGGGATTCAACTGCACGCATTGCGTATAGCTGCCCTGCGCTTCAGGCAGACGATTCAATTGCTGCAACGCCACTCCCAGGTTATAATGCGCCGCCGCGAAAGTCGGTCGCATTCGAGTCGCGTTCTTTAAGTGCGCCACCGCTTTTTCAGAGCGATTCAATTGTAAGTAGGCGACGCCCAGATTATACTCCACATCCGGATCGTCGCGCATTTCAGCCGCTTTACTTAAAACCGGTTCGGCCGCCGTATAATCACGCTGCGACATATACAACAGTCCCAGCCGCACATGCGCTTCGTAGTGTCGGGGCTCCAGCTGAATCGCCTTTTTCAACGCCGCGACGGTCGGCTCCAGTTCGCCCAATCCTTCGTAAGCCAGCGACAGATTAAAGTAGTATAAAGCCAGTTCATTGCGAGCAATCGCTTCGCGGAACTTCTGTGCAGCTTCCACATTGCGATTCATCTGCAATAAGCACATGCCCATGTTATTGTGGTACTCGGCATTGGCGGGTTGTAGCTCCGCGGCGCGCGCGAACAGACGAAAGGCCATGTAATAATTGGATGATTGAAAAAAATCCACACCCTCCCGATTCAATTGTTCGGCATCGGATCTTCCTTCCGCGTGCAGAAGCGGAGAGATTGGTGGCATGAGTGTTGTAGCCAACACAATCGCCGTAAATCCTATGCCGGTGAGACTTATTTGCCGAAGATATTGCGAAGCAGAAAATATAACGGCGCGCATGATATTATAATTCATTTCGCTTTGGACTCACATTCAATTTCCGCCGAAAAATCTAAAGAAAGCATACAGCACAATCATACACAACCAGGGCGTGAACCAGGTGAGCACGGCTCGGCCTTTATTCTGTCCGAAGACTTCCTGAAAGGCCCGCACCGCTATGCGCGCTTCCAGGATCATACCCATCAAGGTAACCAGCATAATAGCCACGGATCGATAAAAAATTTCCAATGAATTCTCTACCGCGCTCGCGAACGGAAAAAGATTATTTACGAGGCCGTGAAAAATGGCAATCAACACCAATGGTGTATATGCCAGGCCGGTGATGGCCAGCATGGTCAGGAAATTGCGGCTTTCATCGCCGAACACGGCCATAGCACCGTGTCGCAATCCGGCCGTAATGGCAAACAAGATTACCCATAGCACGGGAAAGCCCAGAAATTTCCAGGGCGACGGGTCTTCATACAATGGAATCTGGCCGGTCTGAGTATAATAGGCCGTGATGGCTTCCTGCGCCCGCATTATCTCCTGCATATGTATCAATGCGGTTGCGAATAGAATCACCGTACCGCCGATAAGTAAAGCACCCAGACCGTATACGGTCCAGGTGAGCAATTGATCCACCGGGCGCTCATTTTCAAAAAAGCGCGCCGGTCGCAGGGTGGCGAAGAGGATGGTTTTTAATGAGTCGGTCAGCATGGGGGGTTAGTTTCCAGAAATATATTCTCTACGCATAAAAATCTTACCAGGGCATAGGAACATAGCCACCTGCGTGGAAAGGATTTGTAGTGTCGTAAAATGGCTTAACACCACGAGGAGGAGAAGGTAAAGCCAAATAGCGGTCTAAAGATTTAGTCTGGTAAATGCGTCCATACTGCTCGGCCAATTGATCTAGAGTTATATAATCTTTTTCTATGATTGACTTTATATCCGGGTCATCCAGTGCAACATTCATAGCGCCGGTTTCCCATACCGCTCCTGGTGTTAGTGGTTCAATATCAATACCTTTCTGAGAAAAATATTTCTGAACTTCTCGCAAATTTTCCCTGCCATACTGTCCGGAATAAAATGGATCTCCAAGCAGTTGACGGAGATTTCTTGGAGCAGGTTGTTCATATCGCCTATCATATTCATATTTTCTACGCTGTTGTTCAGTACATTGACCGCACAGTGCATCTATTAAACGCTCATTTTCGAATACAGCACGGTCTTCAATATTCCGCTTATCCCATTGATTCACATGAAATACTTCATGGCCGACAATGCGAGACCTCTGCCGAAAAGCCAATACATCAATATTGGCACTAATATATTTCTTTTTATTATTTAGATCGGTAATCTGCCGGTCATATATTTGACTACCAGACGGATTGGCTTTTTTTGCTAACTCGCTCTTTTCAATTTCAGCATCGATTGCCATTATCTCCCGATCGAGAACAGCGTAGCTCTGGTGTGCAATATCAACATCATAAATAATCTTGTCCTTTCCCACACACGCAGCAGCCCCTGCTCCACAATCACTTATTGAACCCGGTCTAATCTCAAGGCTATCCGCCAGTTTTCCAAAATCTTCTCGAAACAACTCTTTTTCAAATGGGCTAATGGCCTGTACACCGTCCCGTCCACTCAGCCGGAACTCGACATATGCACGCTCTTTTAAACTACCCATCATTTCCGTATATTGAGCCTGCGACATGGCCGGGCCCATCCCACTGTGATGTGCATAGATCGCAAGTTCGGCGCGCTCGTAGTCCGTCAATTCGGCTCGATTCAAATATTCGATCGCCGTTCTTCGTATGTTTTCGTCGGGATCTTTCAAGTCTTCCATGGCTTCCTGGAAATCGTCCGGATCAAAAAAGGATTCGATCTTATTAAACCAACTCATGAATCCATCCGGCGGTTTACCATTATTCATGTGCGTCGTTATCGGTAATTGAACCTGACAGTTTTTTCCTGAACATGAATTGCCAATTCCGGAAAATGGCATCGGATCCAACTGCACTTCACTGGAACCCATAATCGACAGGGGACCGGCTGCCCCTCTATTTACCGACTGATCTGAAATCGGTTCTGAAATCTGATTGAATTCAATGGGCCTTCCGGGTAACCACTGAATTTCACCGGGTTCGTACTGCTTATCTACTTTATTGTAAGTGTTCCTTAATGGCAGTCCACGCTCCGCTCTTAGCATGTTTTCCGTTATATCATCCGGCCCGAGATTCAAACTACCGTTAACAACGTCCAGACCGTCACCCACGGTTAGCGCTTCTTCTTTATCTATTTTGACGATGCCGACGCGACCGTTGCGATCATAGTGCAATACATCCACCTTCGGTCCGGAACCAACATACACTCCACGCTGATGACGATCGATATGAATTAATTCATGCGCCAACGCCATCTCGGGATTTTCCAGAAGTGGGCGTACACTCTGACCCGAGGGGCCGGAGTAAACCTGATCACTTGATTGATTGCCGGCAGGATCCCAGATTACGACGGAAGTATCCACTTTCTTATAGTCCTGCGCCGTGTATCCAATCCGTTCTTTCATCGAGCCTGTCAAAGTGGGACCGATTGTCCTGTTATTGGCCACCTGAATCCCTTTTGCCCCCGGCTGCTGGTAAGCATCCGGACCCGCGAAGTAGATATTATAACCCTCAGCGTCAAATACGCGGTTAACCAATTCGAATCCTCTGGGATATTGCTCTTCACGGTCCCCATGCATCACTTTAATCAACTTACCATCTGAACTTTCAACAAAAGATAATGAAGATGAAAGCTTCCCCAGGTTATCGGTGATTTCCAGGCGCCCGGCGTCCGATAAAGTCGGATCGAATCCGCTATTAGTAAGTGTATTTTCGTAATCCTTTGCAAAATTACCGTGGAGAATAAGGTTTGTTGCTCGTTGACCCCAGGATCCTAAAAAGCCCACATCTTCTCCCGGAAGCAATTCACCATTTTTGTCCCGGTAATCCTGCCTCCAGCCATCACCCGAAAACCAGTTGCCCGCACTTTCAAAAAAGTTTCCGATACTGGCTCCCCATCCTCCCGCTTCCGGTTCCAGATTCACTTCCCGGCTTTCAATAGTTGTGCTGCTAGCAGCTCCACGACCATAAGCCATATTTGCTTCAAATTCTGCTCCTTCCGTAGTCGCTGTTGAAGAACTGTTTGCCAATTCTGTGCGATTATCCGCACTATCACCGGAAAAGAAACCAAACAGGTTTGACCAGGATGGAACTTCAATGTCATAATGAAGGCCACCCGGTTTCGTAGGATTGCATTGGCCGTTCACTTTACCATTTACATCGCAGTTGTCTAATTGCTCTGTTGGGTTGGTCGGCACGTCACTATCATTACTACCGTTATTGATCGTATCCGTATTCTGCGAATTGTTCAAATCCAGTTCAGGCTGAGGAGAATTACCCGATTCACCGGTATCCACATTACCTGTAGATCCGGGTGACGGGTAGGATGAAACGGGACCGCCTTCATTAAAGGGAATATACCCCATTCTGCCGGAATCGGTTCGAATGGGTATCATCAACTCTCCATCAACCATTACAGGGTCTGTAGACAGAATTTCAATATTCACACCCACCGGCAGTGTCCCGGACTCACCGATACCGGTGGCATCTTTAAATTGAGTTCCGGTGCGAGTCGCAATCGTTACGATAGCAGGCTTGGTCAAAAAGCTGTGCAGAGAGTAATTTTCATTATGAACCAACACATTTCCGCTACCCACAAAGTAAGTATGGTTATCGGCCACTTCAAAATTGTATACGGTTTCGTCGCGCCATTCTTTTGTAATTTCGACTATGCGTAACCCACGTCGTGTGTCGGTGGCCGTCGCATTGTTGTACGCTTTATATTGTTTATCCTGCGCAACGACGGTGCCTGAATTTGCATTCATATGCTGCGCCGCCGCGGAAGCAAATACCGTTTCTGTGAGTGAATGATCATCAACGCGCAGATCCTTACCTTCTACCCAGCCTTTGTTATCAATATAGAACGGGTGGTTCCAGGTAGTTTGCAGTTCCGTGCCGTCCGCGTATGCAACGTGATAGATGAGCGTGGTTTCGCGAATAAAGGTCTGCGTAACCGGCTTATATGTAACTTCCGCGCTATCCTCATTCCAGGACAGCACGCGATCACCGACTTGAATCGTTTCGATATCTTTATAGTAAGCGTTATCGATTAACAATGCGCCGGCCGTGCCCGGATGCACGCGCACTTTTGTGCCGGCCACAAAACAGGTGCGGCCGACGAATTCACCCGAAACCGGATCAATATAGCCGTAGTCGCTACTGAAACCGCCCATGAGCGTATCCCACTGATCCTGCACAAAGCCCACGGCCTTGTTCCACAGCCCATCACGGGACGGCTCGGTATAAGGCGCATCGCTACCCAGATTGTAATCATGCAATTTCGAAGGATCATCCAGAATGG
>JAGRMX010000267.1 GCA_020441025.1 Leptospiraceae bacterium | reverse complement strand
ATTCCGGAAATTGTAGTGAACTTTGACGTTGTGTATGAGCACGTTAAGAAAGTGTTCTTTAAACGCGTACGCGAAAGCGATAATCACGCCGGTGCGGCTATGGTGATTGTGGCGGAAGGTTTACGCGACTCGGACGGCAATGAACTGGTCGATAAGAACGCCGAACCCGACTCTTTCGGCCATCGACCGCTGGTAGGCGCCGGCAAATATGTGGTGAATGAATTATCCGCGCGTCTAAAGAAAGACGCGGATGTGAAGGAGTTCATGCAATCCACAAAACAACTGGTTTCCGGATTGTACGAAACTCCCGAAGTACGCGAGATTCGACCCAGTCACCTGGTGCGCTGCGGCTATACATCCGCCTATGATGCCAGCTTCGGATTGCAGGTAGGGTCGGGTGCTCTCGAGCTGGTGCGCAAAGGAATCTTCGGTGTTACCGTGGCCAATTATCAAAACGGCAATGTGGATTACATGGATTGCGCCGAAGCCATTCAGCAGCGATACGTAAGCCTGGAAGACGTGATGGTATTCGAGAACATGGGCATCAACTTCGGTCGCAAGCCGGGTCTGGAAGATCCCGCTCTGAATAAAGTCAGCGGGCGGCCGGTTCGATTGTATTGAATTCGCCTGATCGGTCGATACGAAACTCGATACCGGAATTCTAAGAACTCGAAGTTTTGAGATGAGTTCTAAGTCAGATTTTCCAGAATAGCGAGGAGTTCGCTCATCATCATGGCACTGGCACCCCAGATTTTGCGCCCATTGATTGCGAAGTACGGCACTTGAATGCTGCTGCCTTTATGCAATCGCTCCTCTTTCTGACGATTGGATCGATCCAGTAAATCGGTCAGAGATATTTCCAGCACCTCTTCCACTTCCACCGGATCGGGCCGAAAATTTGGCCGCTCGCGACTCCAGCCCAGAAAGGGATAAACCAGATAGTTGCTGGGCGGAACGTACAGGCGACTCAATTGCCCCAGAATGCGCACTCGTTCCGGTTCGATGCCCATCTCTTCCGCGCTTTCTCGCAAAGCGGTGTAAATCAGATCCGGGTCGGTGTTTTCAAATGCGCCCCCCGGAAAACTGATCTGGCGACTGTGCGGTCCCGTATTGGGCGGTCGTTGCATCATGGGAATGTACAGACCGTCCACGTGTTCATAGATGAGGATTAAGACCGCCGCCACCCGGGCATCGGCCGGTGGATGAAAGGTCGCTTCCGGACCGGCGCGATGGTCCGGCGCCATTTCATACTGGGCATCCGCTCCGGGCAGCGATCGGTTTAGACTATCATGCAAAATATCGGGTGAGAAGTTCACTGACATGCGGTTTCGGTCGTTTGATCTGCATTGAGTTGGCAGACTATCGAGACATGAGAACAAAGAAAATGCCACGCTATAGTTCGACCAGATTTTTCCCACATTCAAAACTCAATAAGCAGCTGTTTTACTCGCCAGCCCGGGATGAAAGCGAAATACTGGCCTGCGTAAAGTGTTCCGCATTTTCGGGTCGGAGAACATCATCTGTGACAATATATCGATCCATCACGAGCAGCCCGCACCTTTCTTTATTTTGCCGTCTGCCCCGATTAATAACACGTCGATTTTCAAAAACTACTTCAATATGGCTGCTTGCTTTGCCATGGTTTGCAATATTGCCGATCACATTTCCCGCCGCCGCCGGCAGTCCGCTTGTGGCACAAACATTTCATGTTGAAACTCCCTTTGCTTCCGTATACCGTCCGGTCGCCAATCAAGGCGACGGCGTACTGCAGGCCTGGACCGTTCATTTCTGGAATAGAGAATTTTTTATCAGCACAACATTGTTAATCAGCAACATCGGCCCCGGCGAGGCCAATAACGGCGTATCGCTCATATTCAGTCGCAACGCGAACCCCGTTTTTTTTACGGCCGGTTATTCCAGTCGTAGCCTGACCGCCGAACCCGGCCGTTTTGGAGTTCGCATTGGCCGCTGCCGAATGTATCGCAATAACGACCGGATTGAACTGCATATTCGCATTCCGGATGTGGAAATGCGGCTGCGTTTACACCCATCGGGTCCGGGTCTGTTTCTGGACCGGCCGGTGGCCGTATCGCAGAACTCGAACGCCAACCTGCGTTTGGATATTCCGGTACCCGTAGCCGGAGCCGAAGGACGCATCCGACTCGGTCACAATCCCTGGTTTGATCTGGAAGGCCGGGCCGGAATGGAATACGTATACGCGGATCATCCCATTCATCCTTATGGAGAAAGATTGCGATTGTTGCGTAGTTTTGATCCGGAACAATCGATTTTTCTGGCCACTTATCATGGCACGGATGCGGCCCGCGCACCGTATATGGGCATGGCCGTAATACTGCGCGACGGCCGGATTGTACGGCAATTGCCTCTGAGTGCCTCCGATCCGGCGCCCGCTCTGCAAAATTTAAAGTCGTATCCGATCGGCAATCCATTTCGAATTGTACACGCTCCGGTCGATACCGAAGGACATTGTAAGCTGATCGAAACACAGGATCGCATTCTGGCCTATTTTAATTTTCTGGATCATGTGCCCTTGCTGGTACAATACTTCATGAGCTTCATTCCCGTGGAACCCGGCGTTCTGTATTCCAGCGGTCGTCTGCGTACGCAATGTGACGATCTGCCGGCCCGCAATCAGTCGGTCCTGATCAGCGATTACTTCATGCACGCCATCAGCATGCAGTAAGCATAGTATCAATTGAAGTCGCGTAGATTGCATCCGATAGCGACGACAGATGCCTGATTTTTCCCGTCACTGAGTTACAAAAACAATTGTATTTGGTCCGAACATTGATTAGTCTGTTCCCGGATACTTAAACATGAAGCATGATCTGGCAATTCGAATGCGAGCGAGTTTCTATGGATTCGCTATAATCGGTTTAATTCTGTTGATCCTATTGCCGACGCTTTTGCGCGGACAGGAACCCGAAGCGCCCGCCACGGAGAGCACGCCGACCCAGCGCATTATCCATCGTGTGGAAATCAAAGGCAACATTTCTCCGGCCACATTCGAGAATCTGGCGGATGCGGTCGAACAGGCCGAAGCCGAAAATGCCGTTGCTCTATTGGTAGTGCTGGATACACCCGGGGGATTGATGACTTCCATGGATGAAATGATCCGCAGCATTTTATCCTCCCGGGTTCCGGTAATCACGTATGTCGGTCCTCCCGGAGCCAGTTGCGGTTCGGCGGGAGTTTATATTCTGTATGCCTCGCATCTGGCGGCCATGGCCGCGGCGACCAACATCGGCTCCGCAACCCCCGTATCGATGGGTGGAGGCGGTGCTCCCGGAGAAGACGATCGGATTCCGGAGACCGCCGGCGCTGACGACGCGTTGAATATGAAACGCAAGTTGTTCAATCATGCCATTGCTCAAATGCGCAGTCTGGCCGAGTTTCATAATCGCAATGCCGAATTCGGTGTGCGCACGATAACGCACGCCGAGAATATTACCTCCACGGAAGCGTTACGCATCGGCGCCATTGAACTCATGGCGGATTCGGAAGCGGAACTGTTGAAAAAGGCAGATGGACGACGCGTGCATATGGCCGGTGGCTACGTGACGCTGGATCTAAAAGACGCACGCATACAGGATCAGACTACCGATTTTCGTTACGATATTCTCTCCATTTTGAATCATCCGTTCGTAGCCTACCTGCTGCTCAGCGGCGGATTGCTGGGAATCATGATGGAAATCACTCATCCGGGCAATATCTTCCCGGGAGCCATCGGCGCCATCTGTTTGATACTGGGATTGTATGCCATGCAGACTCTGCCGATCGATTATACCGGAGTGCTGCTGATGGGTCTGGGAATCGTTTTCTTTATACTTGAGTTAAGTATAATGAGCTACGGCCTGCTGAGCATTGCCGGCGTGATTTGTTTCGTCCTGGGCTCGTTGATGCTGGTCGAAAGTGGCGACGATTTTCTGGGAGTCTCCTTCGCTCTGGCAATCACATCCAGTTCTTTATTCAGTTTACTGATGGCGGTATTAGTTTATAAAGGCGCGCAGGCGCATCGAGCGAAAAAGGTGAGCGGATACGATAAACTACTCACTGAAATCGGCGTAGCCCGCAAGGATATAACTCCCGATAGCGGTACCGTTTTTATTCACAGCGAAATATGGCAGGCCCGTACTCGACAGGAAACGATTCCGGCCGGATCAAGGGTCCGCGTTCTGGATAAAGATGGGCTGACTCTGATTGTCGATTTCGCGCCGGCCAACGAAGAGAGCGGGAATACCGGTTCCGAATACTGAAGTGGTAGAGCATTCGAAGCAATACACGTAATATTTATGCTAACTTAAAGTTTTCATCAACAATAATAACTCAATCAAGGAGAATCATATGTTTGGTAACATCGCCGGTCTGATATTTTTGCTGGTAATCGGCCTGATTTTTATATCAAGCGCCATTAAAATTCTTAGAGAATACGAACGTGCGGTAGTATTTCGCCTGGGTCGCTTTACTCGAGTAAAAGGGCCCGGTATCATTATCCTGATTCCATTTATAGATAAGATGGTGCGTGTCAGCCTGCGAACCGTGGTCATGGACGTACCGCCGCAGGATGTGATCACCAGAGACAACGTATCCATTAAAGTCAACGCGGTGGTATACTTTCGCGTCATGTTCCCCGAGAAGGCGGTGATTGAAGTGGATGATTTCATTTACGCCACCTCCCAGCTTTCGCAGACCACGCTGCGCTCCATTATGGGCGAATCGGAACTGGATGAAATCCTGTCCGAGCGCGAAAAAATCAACGAACAACTGCAAGCGGTTATCGATAAGAGCACCGATGCCTGGGGTATTAAAGTCAGCATGGTGGAAGTTAAACATATCGATCTACCGAGTGAAATGCAGCGCGCTATGGCACGCCAGGCGGAAGCGGAGCGCGAACGACGCGCCAAGATTATCGCAGCGGAAGGTGAATACCAGGCCTCGGCTAAACTGGCGCAGGCGGCCCAGGCCATCGGAGAGCATCCGGTCGCCATTCAGTTGCGTTTTTTACAGACCCTCTCGGAAGTAGCAGCGGATAAAAACTCGACTACCATATTTCCCATACCAATCGAGCTATTAAAACCCTTTATGGATAAAAAATAATCGCAGGCGTTAAAATCGCCCTCACTCGACCATCGACAGCTGGACCCGAACAGGGCGGTTTTAACTCCGGGATTCTCCTTTCATGCCGGGCACTCTGGCGGCACCACGACTGGCGGCCAACGCCTGATTG
>JAGRMX010000266.1 GCA_020441025.1 Leptospiraceae bacterium | reverse complement strand
TAGAACAGTGTTTAATTTATGCCGGGTGGAAATCAGATGGGCTTCGACCCAACGGTCTGGATCCTGGCAAGTGGGAATGCCCGGCCTTGATTTTGATGCTTGCATTCGTCGATAATTGCAGAGGCAATTGGCGGATATATGGTAGTCCTGGGATAAGACTGTCGAATGAATTGCAGAATAACTGCCGTTCAAAGGTTTTTGATGCGGCGTCAATCGATGCGACCAGGTAATCGACATAGATTCGGAGCGCCGGTTCCAATCTTATTGGCGGAATTCAGGGAGAAAAAGTACACATGATTAAGAGTCATTTATTGGGCGAATTTCTGGTTAAAAACGGAGTGGTGACTACCGAGCAACTGCTGAATGCGCTGGAGTTCCAGCGGGATTCCCTCAAAATCATGAACCTGATGGCCATCATGGAGCGGAACCTGGAGCAGGAGGATATTCAGAAAATCATCCAACGGCAGGTCGATAAAGGCGAGGCGCTGGAGGATGCGGCCATCGCCCTGGGTATGCTCAGCCGGGAGGAGTTTGAGCAAAAATTTCACATGGATAAGAGTCTGCGTATTCCGCTGGGTCAGGTGCTGGTTCAGCAGGAGGCGGTGGACGAAGTCACCATTGAGGAATGGGTGGCGCGGTTCGAGAATCAATCCTTTGACTTTCGGACGCAATTGCCGCTGTTGCAGAAGATTCCGTTGTTTTCCAGCCTGGCGGAGGATCGTTTGCTGGAGATTGCCGGGCACTTAAAATACAAGCAATACAACGCAGGCGATTTGATATTCGGCGAAAACGATCCGACCGACGCCATCTATTTAATCGAGTCCGGCCTGGTGCGCATGTCCCTGAGTACCCATGACGGCCTGCATGAATTAGGCACATTCCGGTCGAACCAGTACTTCGGCCTGAACGGTATTCTGGATGGTCGCCCCCGGGGGCAAAGGGCCGAAGCGATTATGAAGTCCACCCTGTGGAAGTTGAATCGCGAGGACTTTCGTGAAATTTTGAAAAACAATCCCGAAGTTTCATTTGCCGCTCTCTCGCATATGAGTACCGGCCTGACCAACGTGTTTCGAACCATCAAGGGCGATAAAAACGTATTCGAAACGAATATACTTTCCATTCTGGTGGATGATACTTCCCCGGAATGCATGGCTTTGACCCGCCAGATTGTGCGGGAAATTTACGCGCAGCATCGCAATCCTTCACAGATACTCTACACACCGGCCGATTTGAATTTTCCGCTGGAGGGTACCGACGAGGCCTTTCAAATTGCAGCCCGCACCCAACGGCGGCGAACTTTCTACTCGCTGTTCAATCCCGGACTGGAAGACCTGGAAGATTCGGATTGGCTGGTAAAGTGGCTGCACCAGGAATCGCGCAGCATCAACTCACTGGTAATTGTCGCCCGGGCCGCTTCCCGGGACGCGCTGGTCAATATGCTGCTGACCAACAGCGGTCGTTCGATCGTATTGCTGGGTAACCAGGCCCCCGAAGCGGTGCTCTCGCGAGTGCAGGTCGGTCGCGATCGGGTGTTTTATATCGCATCGGGTCAACAAATTCATGAACGTGCGCAGGTCATCAATCAACTGGTGCCGGAAGCGACCCGGGAGTATTTTCCCCAGCTCATTCATCCCGATCAATTGCGGCATAAACCGGACCAAACGCCGGAAGCGGCCCGCAGATTGGCGCGCTGGTTAAACGGAACAACCGTGGGTGTGGCTTTCGGCGGCGGAGGGGCCCGTGTGATGGCTCATCTCGGCTTTCTGGAAATGTTGGAAGAAGAGGGCCTGGAAGTCGACGAAGTGGCCGGAGCCAGCGGCGGCGCGGTGGTGGCGGGCATGTTCGCCACGGGAATGAGTCCCAAACAAATAGTAAACTTTTTTGAGGAAAATGCCATTCGCAGCAAAAAGAATCCATTGGTGGATTTTACCATACCCATTAAAGCTATGGCGGCGGGCAAACGCTTCGAACGATTGTTGAAACGCGGATTTCACCGACAGCACGTATATGAAACCCGCATTCCATATTTTCCGGTGACTACCGATATGAGCACCGGTCGTGAGTTTCGTCCGCGCATGAGTGAAATCTGGCGGGCGGCCAAGGGATCGGCGGCCATCCCCGGTTTTCATCCGATTGTGCAACTGGGCGGACATCTGCTGGGCGACGGCGGCATACTGAATAATGTGCCCGCCAGCGTTGTTAAAAAATTCGGCTCAGGCGCGGTGATCAGTTTGAATATTACACCCGACCCGGCCGGCAACCGGGTGAATCCCGATCGTATGCTCAGCGCTCTGATTCAGGGTGTGGACATTATGCTGTTTAAATCGGTGGAACAACATTTGAAATATACGGACATTGAATCGCGTCCCAATGTGGACGGGTACGGCACTGCCGATTTTGCCGCCGGTTTCGATTTGTTACGCCTGGGTCGTGAAGAAGCCGAACGGCATCGTAGAGATGTGCGCAAGTTAAAGGAACGCCTTGATTCGGAAGGATTCTGACAACCGATCGACATGCTACGCGCCTTCCGGTAACCGTCCGGACGATTGTTTTCCTGTAGACAAATCATCGGATTGCAATCAGGTTCGACCATCGATACCAATAAAAAGAAAGCCGACGCATTCACCTGGAACTCACCGGGGATATATCATTCGCGAGATTATCTTGAATTTGCGTTGATGTGCATGTTGCCTGTGAATGGTGTGCGGAAATATACGGGTGGTGTTTCAATTGCCGTCCATTGTCCGTTTTCTTGTCGACCGGAATCAAAATGTCCGTCGGAGAATCATTGACTCTATGAAAAAATATAAAGTGCAGAAGGCCGCGCGGACTCCATTTCAGAAATTTATTGCGTATACGGTTATTGCGGCGCTGCACGTCATCGTGGTGCTGGGCATTCTTTCGGGAGTGGAAGCACGCGATTGGATCATGCTTTTGGCGGTTTATCTGGCCTGTGGTATGGTGGGCGTGAATGCCGGGTTGCACCGATATTTTTCACATCGCGCTTTTCGCACATCGCGCGTATTTCAATTCGTACTCGGTTGGTTGGGTGCCATCACCATGACCGATCCGATCAGTTTCGCGGGTAAACATCGCATTCATCATCGCTACTCGGATACCGAACGCGATGTACATGGTCCCCGATTTGGATTCTGGCAGAGCTGGTTTGGCAGCCTGGTGGATCACGGGTACACCAAAACGGAATTGCAGGCCAGAGTTAAAGACCTGACCGGCTTTCCCGAATTGATGCTTTTGCATCGCGTACCGCTATTGGCCACGGCTACTACCGGAGCGTTGATCTGGTGGCTGGGCGGTTTCAGCATGTTTGCGGTGGGCTATGTACTGGCTTTGTTGATATTCATTAACCTGGCGGGCGCTACGAATTACTTCTGTCATAAATACGGCAGTCGACGGTACAACACGGACGACACTTCCACCAATAACATGTGGGTGAATCTCATTACCATGGGTGAGGGCTGGCATCACAATCATCATTACTATCAAGCCTCGGCCAATTGCGGATTCTTCTGGTACGAGTGGGACCCGACTTACTGGTCCATTCGATTGCTGGCCATCTTGCACATTGTCTGGGATGTGAAAACAGTCCCTTTGCGGGTGCGCGATCGTCTGGCTGACAATGCGGAACTGGCGGCGCACATTTCGTAGAAAACCGCTTTAAGAATATATCGGGATGTTGCCGGTGCAATGAGCCCGCACAGAATCGATGATGCCGGGAATTATGATGCTCGATAGATTGTACAAGAGTGATCGCTTATGAACACGACTTACATTCCCCGTAAAAGAATACTGGTGGTCGGCACACACTTCGATGTGACCCGCTTGCCGGTGAAGCGCATTAATAAATTTCCGCAGGCCATGGGCACCGTTTATCTGGCGGGCGCGTTTCATAGAGAGCATTGCGAGGTGCGTTGTTATAACGAACTGGCCTCCGGGCCGTTGGTTCAGGCCGAACTGTTGGCCTGGCCCGATATGGTGGTTATGACCGGACTGAGCGTGTGTTTTGACCGCATGTTGCAGATCACCGGCCACGTGAAGAGCAAGAATCCGAATTGTGTGGTGGTAGCGGGCGGCCCGCCGGTGCGCATTCTTACGAATTATTCCCGCCGCTTTTTTGATTATGTTTGCACCGGCGATGTGGAGCAGATTCAGGAAGTGGTTCACGATGCCTTCGGTCCGGCCTATGTGGCTGCGGATATGTTACCCCGCATGGATCTGGCGTACTGGATCAAGAGTCACGGGCATGTGGAATCCAGCCGCAACTGTAATTTCGCCTGTTCTTTCTGTTCGTTGACCGGCGAGGGCGCTCGCTATGGCAAATACAGCGTCGATTACCTGCGTACGCAGCTGGAGTTGGTGCGGGAAACGGGACGCAAATACTCCATTCACCTGATTGATAATAATTTTTACGGCAAAGATCGTCAGTTTTTCAACGAACGCGTGGATGTACTGCGCGAATACCGCGATAAGGGCTATTTCAAATACTGGACCGCGCTTTTAACCGGAGACTTTTATTTAAAAGAAGAGAACCTGAAACGCGTGGCCGATTCGGGCTGCGCCGGTTTTTTTACCGGTATTGAATCTTTCGATGAAAAATCGCTGCGGGATTACAACAAGCATCAGAATACCCGCCTGCCGCAAATCGATTTGATGCGTCGTTCATTGCAACATGGTCTGGTCATCTTCTACGGATTGTTTGCGGATATATACAATCGCTCGCTGGAAGACATTCGCTCCGAGTTGCATTTTATTACCGGCCAACCCGAAATGATGCTGCCTTCGTTCGTGACCCTGCCCATACCTCTGATGGGCACGCCCCTGTTTGAAGACGCTCTGCAAAACGGTCGTTTCTTTGCCGGAACGCGCCTGCGCGATCTGGATGGTTCTACTATTTCAATGGAACCGCACAGTTCATTGGATGCGGTGCTGCAATTCGTGCGCGATGCTCAGAATCTACGCGGTTATCGACGTCGAATTGCCCGGCATGCGCTGGCGTTCTATCGCAATTATCGTCGGGTGCTCTCGCCCTCCCGCATGGCGCTGGCCCTGGCACCCAATGCGCTATTGACCATGAATCAAATCATGACCGCCGATTGGTTTTCGCGCGAAGCTCGAGCCATGCGCCGTACACATATCAGCGGGACCGAAGTGCTGGATGCCTGTTATACACCCACTTTTCCGGTGGAAGCGCGCTATGAGCGCTATTTTCAACCGACTATGCTCACGCTGACCAACGGAGAAGTGAATCCCGAATTGGCGGAGGACTTGCTGTCCGGCGTCAC
>JAGRMX010000265.1 GCA_020441025.1 Leptospiraceae bacterium | reverse complement strand
TCAGATCCCGGCGCACTGCCAGCCAGAGAATCGTATCGGCGCCCTGTTCGGCCGTTCGCAGAACAGGGCGGGTCAGCATCCGGAATGTGGGCAGCGAGCGTTGTACACCGGCGGTGTCCGCCCAGCCGGGATGCATGCTGAAGAATAATATACCTTCCGTGCCTGGATGTTCGGCGTACAGCTCGGTCAATACGACCTGTGCGCGTTTGGTATGCGCATACGCGCGCACTCCATCGTACGGCTCCTGTTCATATTGCCGGTCCTGCGTGCGCAATCCTACCGCGTACATGCCGCCGGAAGATACGTTGATCACCCGGGCCTGTGGTGCGTTTTTTAAGAGCGGCAGCAGCAATCCAATCAACATATGCCCGGCCAGTACGTTGACCGCCAGACTCATTTCAATCCCATCCGGACTGACCTCTCGCTCGTTCAAAAGCAGACCGGCGTTGTTTATCAATACATCCAATCGGGATTGGCGGCGCGCAAAAGCGTCACAAAAATCGCGGATGGCGCGCTGCTGACTTAAGTCTACCAGGTGTAGATGCACATCCGGATTTCCGGTGGCGGTCCGGATTTCCATGCGAGCCTGCTCTCCGCTCGCGGCGTTGCGACACACCAGATGTGTTTGCGCGCCCCGGGCGGCCAGACCTTCCGCGGTAGCTCGTCCCAGTCCCGAATTGGCGCCGGTGACCAGACACACCCGTCCTGTTAAATCGACATCGGTATCGGCCGGGTTCCAGAAGGCCCGGCGGGTTAAGTAACCAATACGATCGTAACCAAAAACTACGGTTTTATCCAGCAGGCGATCGAGTTGTTCGAAGAGCATCCTCGATAAGATACATTCATTAATATCAGTTGACCACCGCCTGACTGGCGGCGGCAATCAATTCGCCCAACCGTTGCACCTGGGGATTATCCGCTTCCAGTTCGGCCGCCCGACGATACGACTCCCGGGCCATTTCCATATTACCGGTAACTCGATATGCGTCCGCCAGACTGATGACATAGTTGACCTCGCCGGGGTTGCGCAGTACAACTTTCTCGCCGTATTCGATGGCCACGTCGTATTTCTTTAAGATTTTGGCGGCCAATGAGATTAAATGGGCAATTTCCGTATCTCCCGGTTGGCTTTCAAAATATCTTTGTAACACGCGCAGCGCGTCCTCGTATTTTTTGAGTTTGAATTGCACACGTCCCAGATAGCGCAATACTTCGATACGGTCCGGGTGGCGCGCGTGTAATTCCTGCAGGTGCGTGAGCGCGCGTTCCGAATCGCCTTCCCTGATCAGAGCGGAGGCCTGACGTATGCTATCCTTCATTTCCCCGTCGATATTGGGCAGCACGGATTTTTCATCGGAGCGATAGGCGATTTTCAGCAGCGAAAGATCGTCGGTAAGCTGTCCGTGTTCTTTTAAACGATCGACAATCAATTCCAGATCGCAGTGCGATTCTTCCACCCGTCGCAGAAATGCTTCTTCATCTTCGTTAATTATGCGGATGTCATTCTCATCACGTCCTATTTCCAGATCATCGCGTCCGTCCGAGCCGGCAATGATCACGTCTCCCGGGTGCAATTGAAAGATGCGGATGAGTATGTGATCTTCCTCGCCCGGAGTGCCGATTTTTCGCAGCAATAGTTCCTCTTCCAGAAAGGAAGCGTGACCGTTGCGGTAGAGCACCGTAGAAGGATGCTCCGCGTTGATGTAATACATTACGCCGCTGATCTCATCCAGCAGTCCCATCACTACGGAAATGAACATGCTGCCGTCGAAAGATATAAACACGTTCTGGAGTTCATAGTAACAATCGCGCAGCCATACTTCCGGGGCCTTATTCTGTTGATGGCCGGAGAACATGGTGCGGGTAACGAAAGCGTTGTATACGACGCCCAGTACGAGCGCGCCGCCGGCACCCTGCATGGATTTGCCCATGGCGTCCCCGTTTACGAAGGCGGTGTAGCGCCGTCCCTGCAACTGGATGTTGTTCACCACGCATATGTCGCCGCCCAGTTCCGATTTTCGATTGCGAAACTCGAATCGTTTTTTCTGGCGTACGATGAACTCGGATTGCACCGTTTCGGACTCGTTGCGATTTACAATCAACGGCTTGGTCAGCAGAGATGTCAGGAAGTAATCGCCGTCCTGTTGAATCTTTAAGGCCTGGATTTCGGCCATTTTTTCGGAGAGTTCTTTTTCGTAACGCGCAAGTTGGGCCTGATGCTCAACGGAAAGGTCCCGGATGATCTCATCGCGCATTTCACGCAGGGCCTGTTCGCGTTTGATGCGCGGGCGTTGATAGGTGTTGCGCGCTATCCGCGTCCATACGGGCTCGGGGCGATACTCGAACTGACAGATCGCTTCGTAATGATGATTGAACATGGTGCCATCCAGTTCAAAAGGGCCGTCTTTGGCATTGGCGATGACCTTGCCGCTTTCGGATTCGATGATATTCTTTGTCTGTTTATCAAAGGCATACACCTTGCCGTTATAAGAAGGCAAATCCGAGGGCAGGTTGGGCCAGTGTGTGATTTTCAATTCGGTTTCTTTTAAACCTTTGCGAAATGCGAACAGACCGTATACGATTCCATACCCGGCCACAATGCTGGTCCAATGCGGATAATCGAACCCTTCCGGCAGGCGGGTATAATTAAAGTGCAGGGCCACGCCCTTCTTGCCGCGACTTTCGATCTGGTTGCGATCCAGCCAGCTTGCGTGGCATTGTGAGATGAGGCTCATGCGTTCGGTATGTTCGGAAGCTTTCTTTACGATAATGGGTACCGGTGCCACTTTGATCTTGAAGGCGAACAGAGTGTCTTTCTGGTCGAGATGACCGGACCCGGAGGCCACTCCGAACTCCCAGATGGCTTTATACGGATCTTCAAACTCGTCTTTCAGGCGATCATACAGATAAACCTCAAGGGCATAGCTGTTCCAGTTTTCATCGTCATAGATGTGTTTGAAGACCGAGCTTTCCCGGCTCAATCCAATGCGATTCAAAAAGGCGTCACAGGCTTCGGCCCCCTTCACCCGGGTAAAGTAGTCGATGGCCGTACGCAGATAACGGGAAGAGCGTTCTTTCTTGGTTATGGCGTGGTGAAAATCGAACTCTTCGGTGGAGATGGGAGTGGAGAAGGCATAGCTATTCGAAGGTGCCCGGGTTGTCTGTGTTGACATACGCCTGAGTATAACCTGCTCCATTCCCATCGCAAGCAAAGTTTTGCATTACTATTAAGAATAAATGCGAATTTGAAAATTGAAACCGGTTATAATCCCATGGTATTATGCCTCAGTTTGCTCATCGAAAGGTATCGCGTACATCGCGATTGTTATAATCGGCCCGGAGCGCCCGCACCAGTCCCACACAGGCCGCCAGCAGAAAAAGCGCCAGGGGCAATCCGGTTGTAAGCGATGCGGTTTGCAGCGCTTTTAACCCGCCAATGTACAGCAATACCGCCGCTACCGCCCCTTCGGCCGAGGCCCAGAAAATGCGCTGAGCCGCCGGCGGATTGGGATGACCGCCGGACGTGACCATGTCGTCCACCAGGGAGCCGGAATCGGAAGAAGTAATAAAAAAGGTCAGTATCAAAATCGTGCCCAGGAAAGTGGTTATCGCGCTGAAGGGCAGCCGATCCAGCAGCGCATGCAGGGAGAGGGCTACGTTGTCCTGTACGATCCGTAAAATTTCCGGCGATCCGTTAAGTTCCATATGCATGGCGCTGCCCCCGAACACCGCAAGCCAGAGAAAGGTGACCAATGTGGGCACCATAGAAACATACAGTATGAACTCCCGGATGGTACGGCCGCGCGAAATGCGCGCGACGAATATGCCCACGAATGGCGACCACGAAAGCCACCAGCCCCAATAAAACAGAGTCCAGTTTGCCTGCCAGTCGGAATCGGGGCGAGCGTCGACCCATAGACTCATTCCCACCAGATTCTGTAAGTAATCGCCGGTAGAAGTTAAGAAAATCTTAATTTGATACAGTGTCGGACCGGCAACGAATACGAAAAGCAACAGAGCAAAGGCCAGAATGATATTGAACTGGCTGAGGTGTTTGATCCCGCGATGGATGCCGGAGACTACCGATATGGTGGCCAGCAGTGTAATGCCCGCAATCAGCATTATCTGAACGAATGTATTGTCCTGGATGTCGAATAGATAGGTCAGCCCGGAATTGATCTGTCGGGCGCCCAGGCCGAGCGATGTGGCTACGCCGAACAGGGTGCCCACTGTACACAGTATATCCAGGCTGTGGCCGATGATTCCTCGAAAGCGTTCGCCGATCAACGGATACAGCATGCTGCGCGGCGCCAGGGGCAATCCGTGTCGAAAATGAAAATACGCGATTGTCAATCCGAATACGATGTAAATCGCCCAGGGATGTAAGCCCCAGTGAAAGAATGCGAACTGCAAAGATTCTTTGACGGCCGCGTGGGTTTCGGGCGCGGCCATGGGCGGCCCGGCGTAATGATACAGCGGTTCGGCCACGCCCCAGAATACCAGACCGGTGCCCATACCCGCACTGAATAACATGGTGAACCACGCGAATCGACCGAACTCGGGGCGCGCATCGTCGCCACCCAATCGTATGGAACCGTACGGACTGAAATATAACCAGATGACGAATAGAAACAGGAGCGTTACGCTCAATACGTAAAACCAACCGAGTTGATGCACGATGAAATTCTGTACGGCGCTGAAGAGCTGACGCGCGTGCTGAGTGTCCAGGGCTCCGAATATTATGAAGCCTACCACCAATGCGGCCGATCCGAAAAATACCGTCGGTTGCATGGCGGAGACGATTCGGCGGAGCAGTGTGCGCAAAAAGTTCATGCTTTCACTATATTAAAAAAAACGCGGATTGCAAGCAGTACTCTGAGTTCATTATCAGCACAAAAGTCGAAAGTTCCGGTGTCCGGGGAATTTCCGTTTAATTTTCACATCGAGGCACTCGGCATGTTTTTTCGTCCAATCAAGTATTGAGAATTCCAGTGCTCCCGGCGGAGTACATGTCCGGCAGCGCAAGACTACGCCGACTGTTGTTGGTAATACATTATAACTGTAGAATGAATTTGAAAACGTCCGCGGTTCAATCAAAGTAAAAATTACAAATGGCATTCGGGTACAATGAACGGCACTGGAAAATTGTGTGGAATCTGAAAATAATGCGCAATCCGATCGGTTTTGAAATTCGTACGGAAGTCAGGCAATCCGCACGACAGGTTTTTGCGGGCTTTGACCGTACTCTGTTCATGCAATTGCGGCCGCCACTCATGCCGTTTCAATTGCTGCGCTTTGATGG
>JAGRMX010000264.1 GCA_020441025.1 Leptospiraceae bacterium | reverse complement strand
ATCGAACAATCCGAAATCGAACACCGCGTCCCGCCCGGTTTCCCGGTCATAAATGCGCAGGGCCGTATGCCCCCAGGTGCTGTAAATGGCCGCGCCGGTTTCCATGGAGAGCAGATCAACCCGATAGTTTTTTCCGGGCGCCGGTTGCATGAGCACCGGCATATTCGCGTCCGGACGCGGATTGCCAGGCGGCGTCTGGGCCGATAAATTCTGCACGGAAATGAGTAAGCCGATTATCAGCAGACACAGCGTTTTATATCCGGGTTGCATGACTTTCATTAGCATGGATTGTGCTCGGTTCAAACTGGAGTTCGACCTGGTAACTTCTTTTGTTCGGTGGTTTTCTCTTCTGCGTGGCATATGATTCCGTATTTCTAAAAAACAGACTCGCCCGTTACTGCCGGGAAGCGGCCGGTCCAATCGCATATCGATTATCCGTTAAGAAAAAATGCGACCGGTGGGTGAACAAACCTTTTTTAGCGGAAGGGCGGCGCAATCCGAGCTTCAAGGGAGACGTAATCGACAATTCCGGTACCCGACGTTGTAATTCTATTTTCACAATCAAGAGAAAGCATCTCTTTAAGTGCTGCGTTATTCGGAGGCCGTGGGTTGTGCCGTCGCCGGTAGCATGCCGTTGGCGACCTGCATACTGTGTAAGATTGCTCTGCTTTTTTTAACAATCGTGCTGACGGCTTCTTTTTCGGGAAGCTGGCCGAATGAGGCGTACGGAATCGGTTCATTGACGACTAATTTGACTTTGCGGTATTGCACCCGGTGTGGAATGGCGCAGACTTCCTCCGGTAGTCCCATGAATTTGCGAATGGTAGAAGGCAACGGCATGGTCTGAATTTCTTCTTCCAGCGGTATGATTGTGAACGGGATTACCGGCGCTTTGCCACGATAGGCAAAAATGCCGAAGCCTTCGTGAAAAGATTCCAGCGGTGCGGAGAAATCATTTCGGACGATGTAATCGTGTCCCTCGGGAAAAATGCCCAGCAGGTCTCCACTGCGTAGAACCGACATGAGCTTTTTAATAGAAGAAACCGAAACATTGCCGTGAATATCCATGGGGATGACGCCCGTAGCCCGGGTGAGATTATTAAACAACGGGATTTGTTCGGTATACCGGGCGGCAATCCAGGAAATATAGCGCGGCACTTTGGACGCCACCACGAACGGGTCCATATCTGAACGATGATTGCCCACAAGGATTGCGGGTCCTTCGGCCGGAATGTGCTCCAATCCTTCGCTCTGAATATCCACCATGAAATCAAAGAACGGTTTCACAACATTCTTGATGCTTTGAAACGTATCTTTTTCTGAATTCGTGGGCATGCAATCGCTCCGCCGGAATTGCCGGTAAGTTGATGATTCGAGACTGAATTACCGTTATCACCGGCGCAAACAGCAACCGATTTTTATTTTCCGCGTTTATTTTGTCGCAGTTTGATCGCAATCGGCGGATATAATCGCCGCAACACCGTAGTTTATGGGGTTTTTACGCGGATATCGTTAATCAATGCAGCAATCGACCCGTATTCTATCGTTTTAAGCGCTCCTTGACATATCGTTTGAATGCGTTACACTGAAAGGAACGACGTTTTGCATTATTTGTAAGCGACGTTATATACACGACAGGAGGCTTATGTCATATCAATATACCGCAGAACAATCCATATCCGGGGAAGTGTCCTCCGTATATCATTCACTCGCCTCACATCGGAAAAAAAAGTCAACCAATCGCCTGCCGGTGATTGTAATTATCGGCGCCGGTTTCGGCGGATTGCACGCCGCTCGCGAATTACGCAAGGCGAACGCACGCATCATTCTGATTGATCGGAATAATTATCATTTATTTCAACCGTTGCTGTACCAGGTGGCTACAGCCGCCCTGTCGCCGGATGATATTGCCGAACCGATTCGCAAAATCTTTAAAGACCAATCCAACCTCGAAGTGGTCATGGGTAATGTCGAGCAAATCGATTGTGACGGACGATGTGTTCAAATGGCGGACGGCAATACGATTGAGTATGATGCGTTGATCGTCGCCGCCGGCAGTCGACATCATTATTTCGGAAATTCAGAGTGGTCCAGGCATGCTCCCGGTTTGAAAACCATTCCCGACGCGTTAAAGATCAGGGAAAAAATCCTGCGTTCTCTCGAAAAGGCCGAGTTGATGGAAAGCCCGGAACAGCGTAAGCCTTATTTAAATTTTGTAGTTATCGGCGGCGGACCGACGGGCGTGGAAATGGCCGGCGCCATTGCCGAAATTACAAGGCGCACCATGGCGCAGGATTTTCGCCATATCCATCCGGAGCACGCTCAAATTACATTGTTGGAAGGCATGCCGCGATTGTTACCCGGATATCCGGAAGAGCTTTCTGAAAAAGCGCGCAGGCAACTGGAAGATATGGGTGTGATAGTTCACACCGACCTTTTGGCGGATAAAGTGGAAGCACATGGTGTGCAGGCTAAGGACCGCTGGTTTCCCGCCCGAAATATTATCTGGGCCGCCGGCAACAAAGGCCGTTCAATTTTACAAACTTTAGACGCGCCAATGGATTCATCCGGTCGCATTGAGGTCGGTCCCGACCTGACAGTGCCCGACCATCCCGAGATTTTCGTGATCGGAGATGCCGCCTGTGTGCATAAGCCAGGCGGCGGTGAACTGCCGGCCCTGGCGCCGGTAGCCATTCAGCAGGGACGTTATGTTGCTCGTATGCTGCGTTCGGGTACGCCGACGGAACAGCGCCCGGCCTTTGAGTATAAAGATCGCGGCATGATGGCGACCATCGGACGCGCCCGGGCCGTAGCTCGTGTCGGGCGCTGGAAAATGGGCGGAGCAATTGCCTGGCTGCTGTGGTCGTTCGTTCACGTGGCCTTTTTAATTGGATTTCGGAATCGAGTGAGCGTAATGCTCAAGTGGTTATGGAGTTATCTGACTTTCCAACGCAGCGCGCGCTTGATTGTCGGGCGCAATTTCGCTCCGAAGGAAGAATCGCGTTGAGTGATGCGGAGTCAACGCGCTACATTGGAATGTGCTATGAATTCTTTTTAATACATACGATACGCCGGCTGATGAAATACGATTCAGAAGGCGAGTATCTCGACACAGGAGGAAACAGAACTGATGAACTTTGAGAATACACAAAAATTACTGCATGATGCGCAGGATTTTCATCGCTTTTTAAGCGATCGTTGCGCGTGTATGTCGGCGGAAGCGGACACGGAGCGTTTGCGTATGGTGCTCGATTATATGCAACGACAGAATGAACATCTGGCGGATGCGCTACAAAAATTTGAAAAGGAGGGCGGGGCTATCTTAAACAACACCTGGTTTCAGTATTCCCCGGAAAATGGGCCGGAGGTTTGCTTCAGTCAGATAAAAAAACTTCCGGAGAGCACTTCACCGGACGATCTGATCACCCGGGTCATTGATTTGCAGGAATGCCTGGGCGGTTTTTACAGTGAAGCGGCCCGCCTGGCACCCAACGAACCGGTGCGTCACTTATTTCAATCGTTGCACAGGCAATCCGTTCGAGGACGAGAGGAGTTAATGACCGGTGTCAATCTGACTCCTTGATAAAGCTGCGTCAGGACGCGAATTGAAGCAATGAAATCGCGTAAATGAAATACGGTCAGAAAGTGCTGATGTTTTGATAACCATTGATTATCAAAATATTTTCTGTCCGGATAGCACGTAGTCGGAGATTCGTTTGTGCCTATCCCCATGTCGACAGTCATGATCCGCTCCGATCCTCATCGGTCCGGTCCCACTTGACAGCCTTCCGGCCCATTGTAACGCTGCGCTCACCGACATTAAGGCGCGGTGTGGAGGATGGAACAGCATGGCTGATTATCGCATTGAAAAAGATACCATGGGCGAAATTCAGGTAGCGAAGGATCGCTATTGGGGCGCTCAAACTCAGCGTTCGCTACAAAACTTCAAAATCGGAACCGACCATTTCCCGCGAGAAATGATTCGGGCTCTGGGCATTCTGAAAAAGGCGGCCGCTCAGGCCAACGTCGAACTGGGCAATCTGGAAAAAGACATCGGCGATTTGATAGTGCGCGCGGCGGACGAAGTTATTGACGGTCGCCTGGATGCGCATTTTCCGCTGGTCATATGGCAGACCGGTAGCGGCACGCAGACAAACATGAACTCAAATGAAGTTATTTCCAATCGTGCGATTGAAATCGCCGGTGGGGAAATGGGCGGGAAGCAACCGGTGCATCCTAATGACCATGTGAATCGAGCGCAAAGTTCTAACGATACGTTTCCGACGGCCATGCACATCGCGGTGGCCGAGCGCATTCGGCATCATTTGATTCCGGCGGTCACCGTTCTGCGCGATACTCTCAAACAAAAAACGGATGCGTTTCAAGAAGTCATCAAAATCGGACGGACCCACTTGATGGACGCTACACCGCTTACGCTGGGACAGGAATTCTCGGGATATGTATCGCAGCTCACGCATAATATCGAACGTCTGGAAAAAACATTGCCCGGAGTGTACGAACTGGCTCTGGGCGGAACTGCGGTCGGCACCGGATTGAATACGCATCCGCAGTTTGCCGAACTATCGGCTCGTAAAATTGCCGATATTACCGGCCTGCCGTTCGTTTCCGCTCCCAATAAATTTGAATCTCTGGCGACGCACGATGCGTTGGTGGAAGTGAGCGGCCATTTAAAAACCCTTGCTTGCAGTTTAATGAAAATCGCGAATGATATTCGCTGGCTGGCCAGCGGCCCGCGGTGCGGTATCGGCGAAATCACCATCCCGGAAAACGAGCCGGGTTCTTCCATCATGCCCGGGAAAGTGAATCCCACGCAGAGCGAAGCCATGACTATGGTCTGTGCGCAGGTTATCGGCAACGATGTGGCGGTCAACGTGGGCGGCAGTTCCGGTAACTTTGAATTGAATGTATTTAAGCCGGTAATCGTCTTTAATATATTAAATTCAATCCGCTTGCTGGGAGACGCTTGCCACAGTTTCAACGATAACTGTGCCATCGGCATCGAGCCGCATCGGGAAAATATTAACAAGCATCTGACCAACTCGTTGATGCTGGTAACGGCTTTGAATCCGCACATCGGTTATGATAACGCGGCCAAAATCGCGAAGAACGCCCATAAGCAGGGCACCACCCTGCGCGAGAGCGCAATCGAACTGGGGCTTATGACCGGTGAGGAGTTCGATAAGGCCGTTCGCCCGGAAGATATGATTGCGCCGCGCTGACTCGTCTGGTTTGCGCGTCTTTATTAAGTAGATTTCCGGATGCAGAGTTTCCGCCGTCGACACGGTG
>JAGRMX010000263.1 GCA_020441025.1 Leptospiraceae bacterium | reverse complement strand
CAAAAGGATTTGAAAGGCGCCGATTATGATCGCCGGTTGGTCTGGCGAACCGGAGAAGGTTTTGCGGTGCGTCCGTATTATCGCAAAGCTGACGGTGCAAACGATTCGGTCGACGCGCTGCCGGGTGAGTTTCCATACGTGCGCGGCAATCGGCGCATCGACAATCGCTGGGAAATTCGCCAGGAGATCGATGCGGGCAGTGTGGCCACAGCCAACAACTTCGCCCGTCGCGCTCTGGATGGAGGCGCCGGGGCGGTGGAATTTGTTTCCATTGTAAGGCCGGATGCGCCGGAAACGGTGCAGGGTGTACCGATTCAATCTTATGATGATTTCAAACAGGTTCTACAGGGCCTGGATTTAACAGGCGCACAGATTCATTGGCGAGCCGGTTGGAATGCTCCCGTTTTATTGGCGTACCTCAGCGCGTATGCCGCCGAACAGAATCTGGATGCGGCTCGGATTCGCAGTCACCTTCATTTCGATCCCGCCGGTATGCTGATCTCCACCGGCAAGCTGCCGGTAACCTACGGTGAGAGTATGCGACTGGCCGCGGACATGATTCGATTCGCCGCCGATCGATTGCCCGGTGTGCGCGTCCTGGCCATCAGCGGTCGGCCCTATCATGAGGGTGGAGCCGGGCTGGTGGAAGAGTTGGCCATCATGCTGGCTACCGGCGCCGAATATCTGCATGTTTTGACGGAAGCCGGACTGGATTTAGCGACCATCACCCGGCAGATGCATTTTGAGATCAGCGTGGGACCGGACTATTTTCTGGAGATGGCCCGCCTGCGCGCTGCCCGGCAGTTGTGGGCCGGCATCGTGCGTGAATTTCAAAAGAATGCCCCGGGCGGGAGCGGGTCCGCCTCTGGGAGTGGGTCCTCAGTGGAGGCCGGTCGCATGCTGTTGCATGCGCGAACTTCCGGACGTTATCATACGCTTTATGATGCGCACACCAATATGCTGCGAGTAACCACGGCCGCCATGTCGGCCGTTATCGGCGGTTGTGAGAGTCTCACCGTGTTGCCATTCAATCGGCATACCGCCGATGACGAACACATGCTTGCGTTCGGTCTACGCATTGCGCGCAATACTCAGTCGCTATTAAAACATGAATCATATCTCGATAAGGTAGTCGATCCCGCGGCCGGCGCGTACTACATTGAGCAGGCTACTGCCGAAATAACACGTGAGAGTTGGAAACGCTTTCAGGCCATTGAAGCGGAAGGCGGTTTGCTATCGGCGCTGAAAACCGGCAGCATTCAAGGGCAGATTGAACAGAGTCGCAGCCGGGCGGAAGAAGCCGTAGCCAACCGGCGCTTGATTTTACTGGGCACCAATCAATATCCGGACACTTCCAATCGTATTCTGGACAAAGGAAGCGATCGTGGCATTCCCGAAACCGAACTGAAGCAATCGTCCGGAAAGTTCCAGTCGGACCCGGCTAAAGGCGATTGGATTGTTAAGCTCAGCGAACAAACGGCGGATGTGTCCGCGGTGTTAAAAAATCTTCAACAGTCTACCGGAGAATCCGTGACGGCCATACCGACACGTCGACTGGGCGCGGACTTTGAGGAACTGCGTTTGCAAACGGAACACCATGCGCAAAGCAAGGGCCGGACTCCGCGAGTATATCTGCTTTTAACCGGCAATGTAGCCATGCGCCGGGCCAGGGCGGGCTTTGCTTTTAACTTTTACGGCTGCGCCGGTTATGAGATCGAAGAAGGACAGATTATCGAAGGCGTACAGGGAAACGCCGAGGCGGCCATCAACAGTGGCGCCGATGTAATCGTATTGTGCGCGGGCGACGACGATTACGCCGCTCAGGGCGCTGAGATTACCCGGGCCATTAAATCTTTAAAAGCCGGAGTGCAGGTGATTGTGGCCGGCAATCCAACGGATCAAATCGATGCGCTTAAGGCGGCGGGAGTGGATGGATTTATCCATATAAAATCAAATGTGCTGGCGACACTGCAGGAAACACAACGCCGATTGGGGGTGACGGTATGAGACCCGACTTTTCCAGAATTGATTTGAACTCCGTCTCGGGCCATAACGGCAACGGCCCGGCTTCGCAATGGCAACAGGCCGCCCTCTCCGAGGCGGGCGCATCCACAATGGACGAATTGCTCTGGCATACGCCCGAAAAAATCGATGTTAAGCCGACCTATCAAAAATCGGATTTAGATGGGTTGGAGCATCTCGATTATGCCGCCGGTATTCCACCATTTTTGCGCGGTCCGTATTCTACCATGTATGTAATGCGACCCTGGACCATCCGACAGTACGCCGGCTTCAGTACCGCCGAAGAGTCCAACGCGTTTTATCGCCGCAACCTGGCGGCGGGGCAGAAAGGGCTTTCGGTAGCTTTCGATCTGGCCACGCATCGTGGTTATGATTCGGACCATGAACGCGTGGTGGGTGATGTGGGCAAGGCCGGTGTGGCCATCGATTCGATCCTCGACATGCAGATTTTGTTCGATCAGATTCCGCTTTCGAATGTTTCCGTTTCCATGACCATGAACGGTGCCGTGCTGCCGGTCATGGCTTTCTATATTGTAGCCGGTCTGGAACAGGGCGCGAAGCTGGAACAACTGACCGGCACCATTCAGAATGACATACTCAAAGAATTCATGGTGCGTAACACGTACATTTATCCGCCGGAACACTCCATGCGTATTATTGCGGATATCTTTGCCTATACTTCGCAGAACATGCCGCGCTTTAATTCCATCAGTATCTCCGGCTATCACATGCAGGAAGCGGGCGCCACCAACGATATCGAGCTGGCCTATACGCTGGCGGATGGATTGGAATATCTGCGCACGGGGATCGCCGCCGGTCTGGATATTGATAACTTCGCGCCGCGCCTGTCCTTTTTCTGGGCCATCGGCATGAATCACTTCATGGAGATTGCCAAGATGCGCGCGGCGCGCATGTTGTGGGCTCGTATCGTAAAACAATTCAATCCACAGAATCCGAAGTCCATGGCGTTGCGAACGCATTGCCAGACATCCGGTTGGAGTCTCACCGAACAGGACCCTTTCAACAACGTGATTCGGACCTGCGTGGAAGCGCTGGCCGCTTCGCTGGGTCATACCCAGTCGTTGCATACCAACGCTCTCGATGAGGCGATCGCCCTGCCTACGGATTTTTCGGCTCGCATTGCGCGCAACACTCAGATCTATCTTCAAGAAGAAACTAACATCTGTCGGGTGGTGGACCCCTGGGGCGGCTCGTACTATGTCGAACGCCTGACCCATGCAATCGCGCACCGCGCCTGGCAACTGATGCAGGAAGTAGAGGAACTGGGCGGCATGGCCAGGGCCATAGAAGAAGGCATACCTAAAATGCGCATTGAAGAAGCGGCCGCTCGTCGCCAGGCGCGCATCGATTCGGGTAAAGATGTGATTGTGGGCGTGAATCGCTTTCGTCTGGATAAAGAAGATCCTATCGATACTCTGGAAGTGGACAACACCGCCGTGCGCAGAGCGCAACTGGAACGACTGGAGAAATTGAAGAAAGAACGCAATGCCGACGATGTGCGCAGCGCTCTGGAAGCCATTACGAATTGTGCCGGCGGTGGTGCAGGCAATTTATTGGACCTGGCGGTTCAGGCGGCGCAAAAGCGAGCCAGCCTCGGCGAAATTTCGGATGCCATGGAAAAAGTGTTTGGACGTTACCAGGCCCGCATACGTTCCATATCCGGAGTGTACGCCCAGGAAATTGAAGACAATCCCGACTTTCAACGAGCGCGTCAACTGGCGGATCGTTTTGCGGAAGTGGCGGGACGACGACCGCGTATCCTGGTTGCCAAAATGGGTCAGGATGGACACGATCGCGGAGCCAAAGTGATCAGCACCAGTTTTGCCGACATGGGCTTTGATGTGGATATCGGACCGTTGTTTCAGACTCCGGCGGAAGTGGCCCGTCAGGCGGTAGAAAACGATGTGCATGTCATGGGCGTTTCCAGTCTGGCCGCCGGACACAAAACACTTGTACCGCAGGTAATAGCCGAACTGAAGCGTCTCGGACGAGAAGACATACTGGTGACGGTAGGCGGTGTGATTCCGCAACAGGACTATGAGTACCTGTACGATGCGGGGGCCGTGGGTATTTTCGGACCCGGAACCGTCATCGCCCGGGCCGCCTGCGATATACTGGATCTGCTGCTGGAACGACAGGGCGTACAATCCGGTTGAGAGCGAATTTGAATGGCAATTCGCAAACCCACTCAGCAGTCCGTGGCGCGCACGTTATCCGCGGAAGAATACGCCGAGGGCATTCTGAGTGGGAACCGGGTGCGACTCAGCCAGGCCATCACGCTGATTGAAAGCACGATTGCGGACCATCGACGCCTGGCGGAAGAAATCATCGAGCGTTGTATTCCCCACGCAGGCCGATCCATCCGACTGGGCATTACCGGCATACCGGGCGTGGGTAAGAGCACTTTCATTGAAGCGCTGGGATTGTATGTCATCAAGCAACATCAACGTCAACTGGCGGTGCTGGCGGTCGATCCCTCATCGTCCCGAACCCATGGCAGCATTCTGGGCGATAAAGTGCGCATGAGTGAACTCGCCCGCCAGGACAATGCTTATATTCGACCCTCACCCAGCGCCGGATCGTTGGGCGGCGTGGCCCGCAAAACCCGCGAAAGCATTCTATTGTGCGAAGCGGCGGGTTTTGATACCATCTTTGTGGAAACAGTAGGCGTGGGCCAATCGGAGACCGCGGTGCATTCCATGGTAGATTGCTTCTTGCTCTTAATGATTGCAGGCGCCGGCGATGAGTTGCAGGGTATCAAACGCGGAATTATGGAAATGGCCGACATCGTGGCCATCAATAAAGCGGACGGGGAAAATCAAGAGCGGGCCCGGCGGGCGGCCAATGAATACAGCCAGGCACTTCATTTGTATCCGACGCCGGATAGCGGCTGGCAACCGGAGGTGTTAACCTGCAGCGCCTTAAACAGCACGGACATCGACTCGGTCTGGGATCGGGTGCTGGCGCATTATGAACACATGCAGGCCCGCAATTTGTTTTCAGCGCATAGACGCGAGCAGGCCCGTCACTGGCTCAGGCAGAGTTTGCAGGACGATTTGTGGCAGGATTTTTTACAGCATCCGGAAATCGCCACCCGCTACCCGGAACTGGAGCAACGAGTATTGCGGGGCGAAATGAATTCCTTTGCGGCGGCGCGTCAATTGCTGGAAGCGTATACGGGCAAACGACCCCCTGCGCGGTAATTCAGGAGCGTTCGAATAAAAAGCCATCTCAAAACCGCCTGAGCG
>JAGRMX010000262.1 GCA_020441025.1 Leptospiraceae bacterium | reverse complement strand
CGACAACCGGGGGCAGGCAATTATCGGCTTCCGATCTCACGCTGAAATCATTTTGAGCCGATCGATTGCGATCGCAGCCATAACTGATCTGGTGAAAAGTGACGGTCTTCGCTCTATCGCCGCTATGCGTTTTTCAGGCGATTGAGCATTTCCTTTGGAGAAGGTCGCACTCCGGTTTCCCGAAAGCGTATGTAATCCGCGAGTACCACGGCGTGGTCAAAGGCCAGACGATTATAGTGGTCGGCCAGTTCGGAAATCGGCACCAGGAAAGCCGCGCTGGCATCGTCGCCCGCCTGTGGCTGATGCCCGGCGCGACCGATAAAAACCGTCGTAATGGTCTGGCCGCGTGGATCTCTATCCGGAGCCGAATAAACTCCCAGCATACTCATTAATTCCACATCCAGACCGATTTCTTCGCGCATTTCCCGCATGGCCGCCTGTTCGATGCTTTCGCCATGATCTACGAATCCGCCCGGGATGGCCCAGCCGTGCGGTGGATTCTTGCGTTCAATCAAAACAACCGAGTCGCCCACTTCGGTGATTACATCGGCGGATACGGGCGGTGTGCTGGGAGCGGGCATCAGAATTTAAAAAGTAATTGAAAATAACAATAATTGATTCAGCTATTGCTTTGCGTTGCCGGTTCAAAAACGGCCTCAATATAGCGATAGGTGGAATCCGACCGGGGATGGTATGCGTCGGGTTCGGACATATCCATGAAGCCGGTTATGTGGATTCCATCTTCAATGATATTGATCGTAGCGCCAAACAATACCAATAACTCTTCGATGTCATCTTCGTTTTTCCAGAGAAATGCGTACACCCGAAGGCTATCCGATTCCTGTTCACGCTGGGATTCCAGCAAGATGTTGCGCATGGTGCCGCCATTGTTAATTCTCAAAGTGCCCAGCATGTTTCAGGCTCCAGCTATCGGGAGGAATACTCCGGGATCGCAAAACTATGAAATCTCATAGGATGTGTAAATTAAAAATTATACGCGGCATTCAAAAAATGCGTAAGCCGCAATTGTAATAAGCGGGTGGTAGCGTGGACGAAAATCAACACGTCGGCTACAGGGTAGAGCGGATTATAGCCGAGTTCAGGCAACGCGGGGTTGTGCGCAGTATTGCCGAGTTCGCCCGGTTTATCGACTATGGTGCCGAGCAAACCATTCGGGATATCATCAAGCAAAGGGTGCGTTCCATACCGGGTGAATTTGCGTATCGATTGTACCGTGCCGGTGTCAACCTGGAGTATTTATTTGAAGGTCGGTTGCCCATTCTGTATTCGGAGTTTAAGTCCGAAGAGCATCAATGCGTGCGCACCCGTGGTTTGATGTTGCTATTTCAAAATTATCCTGAAATTAAAGAGGCCATGCAAATATTTCTACATATGGACGCGCAGCAGCAAAAACACTGGATAGAAATCATGCGTAAGTTTTGAAATCACCCGGAACGCCCTTTTTCAGAATTAGCTGCATAAACTCCCGGGCCTGTTCATTTCCATCCAGCTCAAGGCTTAACATGTTCAGCGCCTCCAATTCCAGTTCGGTCTCAAACCGGCGGATCTGCTCGGCAGTCACATATTTTTCGATGATCGCGCGTGCGCATAGATTCTCCAGCTGTAATTGCTGGTTCTCGGATTCCAGAATTTTGGAATTCATCAGCAGGCCATGCAGAATGTTGGGCGGTAAGCCGCGCGGATCTACCGGTCGGCCCAGTAAATTTACCGGATTTTCCAGCTTCTTTAATTGAATACGTACGTTGCGCGGGAATAGTATCATTTTTTTCAGACGATGCCCCGGTCCATTGCCTTCGTCGGAGCTATGCACGAAGTCCACCGTAGTACGTATCAATTCAAGAACGGACTGATAAGATAAATCCATATGCAGTCTGTCTTCTAAATTTAAGAGCGGTTGCAACTCCTTTATCAACAGACGACGCTTTCCTTCGATCACAATCCAGCAAACGCTCGCGCAAGGCAGCATAATCAAGTAGGGCCCGAAGCGCAGTAGCTCAGTGTAACCGAAGGCAATAGGCAGTACGCTGCTGGATATGATAATTAAAAATGAAGAAAGTGCGAACGACACCAGAATCAGTCGCATCTGATACCGGATTGAATCGTCCGTTGCCGATCGAATCTGTCGATGGAACCAGATGAATGCCGCAAAGACCGGCGCGGAAATCCCGACCGGATACAACAAAACGAGGGAGCCATAAACAGGCTGAGCGGGTGCCGGAGCATGTACCGCGGTCACAAAATACCGAGTGAAGGCAATCAGAAAGGTGCATATTAATGGAATCAATAGACCATACATGGGTAGTGTGGGCCGGCGGTTCTGACTGCCGAATACGAACAAAAACAGAATCAGGCCGATGGCCATAACGCAACCATTGGCAAAAATGATGCGATACATCCACAGCAGTCTTTCATTTGAAAACATCGGAAAGTGAATCAGAAAAAGCAGTATTGACCAGACCAACGCGCTGCTGCTCAGCCCCACAAATGTCCAGCGCAGATGCACCGCGCGGAATCGACGGATGGCAATGACGATAATACCAATTACTACTGCGCTGATTATTATTATTGAAAGCCAATTGATCAACATGTCCGAGTTCATATCACGTCCTTACCCCTGTCAGCAGCATGCCGGTGTGCGCGCCGTTACGGGCATAAGCATATTGACTGATAGATTCGATTCTTTTGCGAGTTAGCCGCCGAACAACATTGAGATGATAGCCCGGAGCGGGTCGGTCATGATTCCGGGTCAGCAAAATGCATTGACGATCAATCATCAGGGCACTGGCTGCAATTTGAAAGGCACCGCCGATTGCCGAGCCGGAACCGACCGCAGCTTTTACGGATGTCACCGGAATTGTTCCGATTTGATTCCCGTAGGCCTGGTGCAGCGCCCGGGCTTCCATGTTATCCATGTCGCAATGGCCGGAACCATGGGCGTGAATAACATCCGGGCCGCATGCTCGTTCCGTATCCAGAATTGTCTGCGCCCAGTTTTCCGAGCAGTTGTTCTTAAAATCAAAAGAGTATAGAATGGCCGGCGCGGGGACGAACTCATCGATGCGAGCATAAATGCGCGCGTTGCGTTGCCGGGCATGCTTATGACTCTCCAGCACAAAAATCACGGCTCCCTCGCCCAGCGCGCATCGATCGTGGCGATTATCAAACGGACGGATAGCATCGTGCGCGTTGCGATTGCGTGTCAGCAAATCAGCTTCGCACATGGCGGAAATCGTAAACGAATTGATGGGCGTTTCCGTCGCTCCGCAAAGTATTAAATCCGCCCGGCCGGATTCAATCCGCTGTGCCGCCAGGCCTACGGCCGAAAAGGCACTGTAATCCGCGTCGGTAATGACGGTAGTCAATCCATTGATGCCGAAGTCCAGTGCAATAGCCGCTGCGGGAGTGCCCAGAAATGATTTCAGATTTATCCGGGGCGAACCATCTCCGGGGTATTCGCTGTCCGGGATTGTTATCGGCTCCTGTACCGGATTGGACTCATCCAGTGAATTGGTGGTCGTTCCAAGCAGTACTTCCGTTCGGTCCTGGTCCAGACTGACCAATCCCGCATCGGCCATGGCCAGCCTGGCCGCCGCCACTCCGAATTGAGTGGCCCGGGAAAAGTGTTTACATTGGGCCGGGTCCAGATGTGCGGTGCGACGATGGTCCCAATCTTTGACTTCCGCCGCAATCCGATTTGGCAGGGAATCAGCATCAAATAGTGTGATGGGGCCCAGGCCGGTTTTACCGGTTTTTAGAGACTTCCAGAAATCCCGTATGCCTATGCCTACCGGACTGATGATTCCCATGCCGGTGATAACCGCCGACCGTGATGGAGCGCTCCGTGAATTTAATGTCGTATATCGATCACTGGTATGCATATCAGTAATACGAGTTGAATTATATGAAATCATGCCGACGTCAATATTCGTTCATGTAAAGCAAAATTTGAGGCCTTTTGAACGGTGCCCGGCTTAGATTGAATGGGAAAGAATGCCCCGGATATTCAATGCATCAAGCACAAGTGCGCAATCCTGTCCAGGGTTGCATATATTTTTTTATTCGCGGGCAACGACCGCGCAAATCGGGCTCAGGTTATCCTGTACATGGGCAGAATTCGGAAGCTTTAATCACATAAATACGTGATAATACCGGCTGATAGATTCAACTCATAAGAATCTATCGATGGAAATCCTACAAAAACAGAAGAGATTTAATCGCGATGATAGTAAACTACGTCACCGGTATCGCGAACATATTGACATGCTTTTAAGGAACGCACGAACGATTTCAGTATGCCTGTTTCGGAATAATTGTAGTAATCACCCAACACCGGTCTGATCGCCTGCGTGGCCTGCTTTAAATGATAATGCGGGATGGCAATAAACAGATGGTGGACCACATGTGTACCGATGTTGTGATGTATATCATTGATAAAACCGTAATCTCTGTCGATCGAGGAAATGGCGCCTTTCATGAAAGACCATTTCTCACCGCGATACCAGGGAAGCGACGCTTCATTGTGATGCAGAAAGGTAACCAGGTCCAGCCACGCAATGAACACAATATACGGACCCAGATAATATTTTAACAGCGCCATAAAACCCTGCTCATAAGTAAACCAACCCAGCAGAGCCGCGCATGCCAACCACCAGATGCTACTGACAATCACATCCCATTTCTCTGATGGACGAAATAGATCGCTGGATGGCAGGAAATGCGAGCCATGTTTGCGGGGTGAGCGGCGTAGCAAATAAAATGGAAACAGCCACAGCATAATCGGTGTGAAGCGCATCATGCGAATATGTAACGGTCGATTGCGGTATTCACTTTCGGTCAACGGATACCAGGTTTCTTCGTCTTCCACATGACCGGTAGTCTGATGGTGAATGCGATGACTGATGCGCCAGCCGTGATACGGTACCAACAGCGGGCTGTGGCTCAGATGTCCGATGAGACTGTTTAATCGGCGGTTGTGCGAAAACGATCCATGGCCGCAGTCATGGCCGACCACAAACAGGGCCCAGAACATGGTGCCCTGCATGAGCCAGAATACGGGCCAGAAAAACCAGCTATCAACCAGCGCCGCCGTGGAATACAAACCGGCGATGATGGCCACATCCACGCCAAAGAATAATAGCGATTTCCAGACAATCGGCTGGAAGCACTCTGCGGGAATGCTGGCCTTCAACTGCTGCAGCGTGAAGGGCGGATCTGCGGAAGGTGCCCGATCCGCCGTGCGGTGGGCCTGTTCTTCGGATGCTTCGGGGCGTACTTTTGCGATTGTGGCGGCACTCATAATATGCTTACAAAATTCTGTACGCGAAGGTT
>JAGRMX010000261.1 GCA_020441025.1 Leptospiraceae bacterium | reverse complement strand
CGTGGCCGGTGCCGCATCTAATAATGGAAACGATGCGGCTCAAATGGTGCGCGCGCGATTATCCAGTAACAACCTGGCATTGAATCGTGGAGCGGCCGGTGGCGCGGTGGATATTCATTATTATGTGGTCGAACTGGATGGCAACAGCAATGTGCAACAGGGATTGACCGCCACACCTATGGCTTCCACGCTGAACATGTCCGCCTCACCGGGTAGTTCGTTCAACAATCTGACCGCGTTTCCTTTTATCACCACAACCATCGATAACGCGGCCCAGCAATTCGATAAGGCCAGCTATACGGTAGAGTTTTCCGGTAATCAGTTGAACCTGAATCGCGCGGGCAATGGCGTCACCAGTTCGGTAGAATGGCAGGTGATTGAGCTTTCGAACTAAATCGGCTCAATTCCCTTCAAGAAAAAGAACGATAGTTGATTCATATTGAACCGTTTCCTGAGCAGATTGCTCTGCGTGGGCGAATAATCGACATGATGTATTTTTATAAAACTACACCAGCCCCTTTTCTTTGCGAAAATCATTATTAAAAAGCTTTGATTGGTAGCGAGCGCCGCTATCACACAACACGGTCACGATAGTATGGCCGGGCCCCATCCGCAGAGCCAGCTCCCGGGCCGCGCCCACATTGATACCGGTCGAACCGCCCATAAACAATCCTTCTTCAAATAGCAGATGATCGATGATTCTTACCGCTTCGCGATCATCAATGCGAATACAATCGTCCGCCGGCATATCCTCCATGTTTTTGGTTATGCGCGCGTTGCCGATGCCTTCGGTGATGGAACTGCCTTCCGTTTTTAATTCACCGCTTTTAAGGTAATGATAGTAGGCCGAACCATATGGATCGGCAATCACGCATTTTACATCCGGATTCTTTTCTTTGAGATACATGGCCACGCCGGTGAATGTTCCGCCCGTTCCCATGGATGTTACCCATGCATCGACCTTACCGCTCGTTTGTTCCCAGATTTCGGGCGCGGTTGTACGATAGTGTCCCAGGCGATTGGCCACATTATCGAATTGATTGGCCCAGATGGCATTCTCCATCTCATCCGCCAATCGACCGGCTACTTTGACATAGTTTTCGGGATTCTTGTATGGTACGGCCGGTACGGGGCGCACGTCGGCCCCCAGGGTGCGTAACACATCCATCTTTTCAATCGATTGAGTCTCGGGTATCACAATCACACATTTATATCCGCGCGCATTGCAGATATGTACAAGGCCGATGCCCGTATTCCCGGCGGTACCTTCTACGACAGTGCCACCCGGTTTCAATCGTCCGGCATCTTCGGCGTCAGTAATGATAGCCAGGGCCGCCCGATCTTTGACGGAGCCACCGGGATTCATGAATTCCGCTTTGCCCAGAATTTCACATCCGGTTTCTTCACTCAGTTTACGCAGACGGATGAGGGGAGTGTTCCCGATGCTACCTACGAATCCTTCTTTTACCGACATAAAAATCTTCCCATGGCGCAATTACGGTAGTTCACGCCACACACCTCAATTTTGCGTTCAACAGATGGTTAAATTTCGTTACCTGTTAGATTACCAGTGAGGAAGCGGCAGCCCTGATGGCAAGCATCTGTTTCCCATGATTTTACTAAAGAATCGGTTAAAACAGAAGGCACACTTATATTTTGGAAGAAAGGGGACAGGATCGGGACATGGAAAGCTGCGAAGGAGAGGCCGACTGACAAAACGCCGACCCCGGGGCCCCGTCAGAAATCGCACCATTGTGATATGGCACCTTAGCTTTCAATTAGACGGGGTCCCCGGAACCAACGGAGAACAGCCTTGATCAATGCCTCTGGGGCATCAGATAGAATAACAATGCCGGCGGTATGCTTCCCGATGGTTTTTCCGCAAATTGAATTTAAAAACGCAGAAGTTCCTCAATTCGACCAATCTGAGTATGTAAGATGAAAAGAATCACACACATTTTCCCGTAACAAGCCTGGCGCTTTTCTATACGAAGCCACATTATGTCTTGCTGACCGGCTACCTGTTGAAGGACATTTCTCACCTTTCAAATGCCAATCACTTTGTTTCCGAATAGATTACCGCTATTCAATTGTAATAATCAAGCGGCCACTTTACGTTGCGCAGTACATTCCTGTACACCGTGTGGATCTTAATGGGAATATTGTATTTGCAGCGTCTGTTTCGTCGGGGCCGGCGTTTTCTGAAGATTGCGGTCGAAGAAGATGTGACCATTGCGCTGGCCCATTGGCCCGCCAGGGGCTCAGCCGTGCTGTGCCTGCACGGGCTGACTGCCAATCATAAATGCTGGGTAGCTCTGGCGCGACTGCTACAAAAAGCGGGTTATGATGTATACGCACCCGATTTACGCGGCCGGGGACAATCCTCGCGACCGAAGCGGGCCTATGGCAGCGAAGTGCATGTTGCCGATTGCGTTCGAATTATGAGCGCAATGGGTCACGAACGATTTCATGTTGTGGCCCACTCTTTCGGCTGTTCCATCGCCCTGGAACTGGCCGCCCGGTATCCGCAAAGAGTTCGTTCGCTGGTTCTCATGGATGGCGGTGGTGTATTGAATATCCGTCAAAAATTTCGGGTGCTGCGTATGCTGGGTCCCAGCTTCGATAGACTGTTGAAAACGTATCCCAACGCCGATGCGTACCTCCAACAAATCCGAACATCGCCGATGATCGATGCCTGGTCCGGGCAAATCGAGGAGCATTTTCGCTACGAACTGGAAGAGTGCCCTGGGGGCGTGCGCTGCAATATCCCGCCTGGAGTCATTGAAACAGAAATGGCCGCCATGGGTGGTTCGGTTCTACCTGCACGTATCTTTCGACGGGCTTTGTACGCTCCCGCGCGCTTCTGGAAAACCCTGCGACGCAACAATCGCCCGCCATATACGAAAGTACCACAACCGGTTTTAGTCCTGGTGGCGGGCAAGGCCAATCTGATTCCCGGCGATCAGCTCTTACCGGAAAATGCGGTTCGGCGCATGCGATCCGAGTTACCGGATTGCCGCAGTCTGTATTTTCCGGAACTCAATCATTACGGCATACTGATTGCCGAAGATAACCGCCGAGACGAAGCCATATTAAAATTTTTGCACGACAGAGCGTAGAATCAAACTGATTGTATGGGCGATTCCCGCTTTACTAAAAAACGATTTATAACCATTCTGGATATAACCGCTCATCGGTCCAGGCAACGCGACCGATGGCCGTGTGAGTGTCACGATTTTGCCATGAATCCCGATCAAAACCGCTGGTAACGCCTATGAAACGTCTGATTGCCATACTGGTCATAGGAGTGTTGCTGCTTTCCTCCACCCTGCAATGCTCCTTATTTGAATCCGAAAGCGCCGGTCCCGACGATGAAACCCTGCTGGTCTTATATCTGGTAGCACTCGGCATCGTATTTCGTAATCCAGGCACCAGCGATGGTTGTCCGGAAGGCACCGACCAGGAAGGGGGCTGTGCCGGCGGTGTCAGTGGTGGAGACTGATGTTTTCCAAATCGACCTACGTTCAACTTGAATTTATCTAAATCAGCATTCCCCTGCCCCTGGCATACGCGGTCGACATCACGTAATTAGATCCCTGACAACATTATTATGGCTTTTTAACCGGGAAATTTTTGCGTATTTCCATCCATGCTGGTCTCTTTTTTCATATTGCCCCCTGTTCTGGGGGGTGATTTCTTGCGTCTTATTCCCAATTTTAGGCCTTTTGGTGCACCAACAAAAACAGTGGTGCGTGAACAACGTCGTACATATGCGCGATCGATCTCAAAATCATCCAGATGAGTTAAGACGGGAAGATCAACGCCTGCAAACCGACTCGAACGAAGTGGTAGCAGGCATATTCGCGGCATTTCCGGGCGGGATTGTGCACGTCTCCCGGGACGGCGCCATATTAAACGCCAACCGGGAAGCTCTGCAATTATTGGGATACGCTTACGATGAAATCAGCAAGCGCTACACAGTAGATTGGTCACCGGAGACAATTCATCGAGACGGATCGCCTTGCCCGGCGGAAGAATACCCGGTCACCCTCACCCTTCAGACCCAGAAACCATATGGACCGATGACCATCGGCGTTCGTCGCCCGGATGGATCCCTGGCCTGGGCCGTTTTTCGATCCACTCCGTTATTCAGCGCAGACGGTAGCACAATGACCGGAGCGATCGTAACATTTCTGGAAATCACGGGTGAAATAGAATACTTAGAAACCATCAAGCATCGTGAAGAAGATTTAAAAAACCTACTCTATCACATTCCGCATTATGTGACCAACTATACGCCGGAAGGAACGATAGTCTTTGTAAATCGCGTAGCCAGTGACGTGAATCCGGAGGACGTGTTAAATAAATCCATCTTTGATTTTCATCCTCCCGAAGAACATGCCGCATTGCGCGACCGTATTGAGCGTATCATTCAAACCGGCATAAGTGAGGAATATGAAAGCGACATACATTTGAATGAGCGCACCATTCGCGTTCACAATGTGCTCTGGACTTTCGAGCAGCATGGCCAACGATTGATGGGCGTTATCTCGACCGATATATCCGATTTACATGAAATGAATCAACGTCTTCTATATCAGGCTACCCACGACTCGCTCACCGGCCTGGTAAATCGGTATCACTTCGAAAAACTGGTGGAGGAAGCGATTGAATCCGCTCGTTCGGAGAATCGAGGGCACGCTCTGCTTTATGCGGACCTGGATCAGTTCAAAGTTGTAAATGATACCTGCGGGCATATGGCCGGAGACGCGCTCCTTAAGCGCCTGGCCATGCAACTCACGCGCGATCTTCCCGAGTCTACGATTATTTCCAGGCTGGGTGGCGACGAATTTGGCATTCTATTCTATGATTTAGATTTACCGGAGGCGATTACCCGGGCGGAGGCCATGCTGTCGGCCATTTCCAGCTTTAGCTTTCCCTGGGATGGACGCGTTTTCCGTATCGGCGCCAGTCTCGGCATCGTCAGAATAGACGCCGGTTGTGAAAGCTACACTCAATTGCTGAAGGACGCGGACGTAGCCTGCTATACAGCCAAAGAAACCGGGCGCAATCAATTGCACATTTTTAATCCGGATGACGAACGCACCACTCGACGGAAGCGAGAGATGCTGCATGTTCATGAAATTAACGCGGCCCTTGATTCGGATGAGTTTACCCTGTTTTTTCAAAAAATCGTACCGCTCAATCCTCGCAGTCACGAATTCAGCATTGAAATTCTAACAAGAATGCACGATGCCCAGGGACAATTGGTGGCCCCTAATATTTTTATTCAAGCCGCGGAGCGATATGATTTGATGCGCAAAATCGATCGTTGGGTTATTCGAAACGCGGTCAAATGGATCAGTGCCAATCCGCGCATCATCGATCAACTGGAATATATTTCCATTAATCTTT
>JAGRMX010000260.1 GCA_020441025.1 Leptospiraceae bacterium | reverse complement strand
AGTGGAGAGCACGCAGGTCGACGAAGAGTCGCGCATTCATGAACGCGATCTATACGCCGGATTTTATATCAACCTGGAACGAGTCAGCGGTAATGTATACGATCATCTGTACTCGGCACCGCGCGAATCCCGCCAGATTCGGGTGGAAGGACACGCCCTGCGCACCGGCTGGCGTTTGCATTATTCCGGTTGGTTATGGCGGGTGGATTTTTTTCTGCCCGAAAGCGGAACGGCCATACAGGGCTCCGCGCCGGACAAAAAACATCGTAGTGGTTATATCGGCTACGGTGATTCTCCGGTACGATCCCCCATACTGGGCGGCGCCCTGCTCGCGCAACCCTATCTCCAACCCTGCGGTCGCACGCATGCTTGCGTGGGTTTATATGCAAGCGATTATGAACGCGACCTGAGCATACCCGCGGCCGTGTTCACGAATCGGATGGGCTACCAGGGCGATATGTACGGTTTTATTTTTGACATAACCGTATTCGAACCATTGGCTCCCCGACGACCGGACGAGGGCGGTGCCAACCCGTTTGCGCGCCTGCGTAAAGATCCCGGAGGGACCGCCTATCATGAATTGGGCGCCCACTTTCTGCTGCGATTCGCCGACGATGGCGCCCTTCATGTGGCCTACTCGCGCCTGTATCGCCGCCGCAGAGCAATTGCCGATCAGCCCAAAAGGCGCGAACTGGCGGGCGAAAGTCTGTATGCCTCGCTGAGATATACCTGGTAAGCAACCAAGACTTGCTCTAACTTTTTTTTAAATTAAGTTAACGGGCCGATCAAATCGCTCGTAAAGGAGTCAATACATGCCTTATGAAACTTACAGTACTGATATTCGGCTCTTCCGCCGCTCAATACGCGCAATGTTGCTTTTGTTCTTTCTCTGGCCGGGTCTCCACATTGGCTGTCGGACCGATTCCGATGTACCTCTGTGGCCTTTGCTGGAAGCCCCCGCCCGGAATCATTTTTTTTTCAGCGTTCCGGATGCCGCGCCCGGGTCAGCCGAAAAACACCGGGCGCGTAACGAACTGACTGCACTGATCGACGCGGCCCGAAACGAAATACTGATCTGGTGCTATGGATTTGACGAGCGGCAGGTGATTGCGGCGCTGATACGCGCCCGCGGGCGCGGCGTGCGCATCGAGTTGCACGGTTCGCCCGAAAGTGATTACAGTGCCCTGCAACAGGCCGGATTTGAACCCGCCATTCGCAATCGAAGCGGATTGCAACACGCCAAACTATTTCTGATAGACGGTTCGATGCTTTATTCCGGAACCGGTAATTTTACAAAATCGGGCTTTTACTACAATCACAACGCCTTCTTTTATCTGCCGATTACACCGGCAACCGCCCGGACCATTACGACGGCCATGCGCACGGAAACCGCCGATCGGCCACAGTGGATTCCCGTGCCTTTCGGCGGACGTATGTTGATCGGCCCGCACCAGGGTCGGCTTATGCAAATGGTGTTGCTGGACAGTGTTGAACGAAGTCAATCAAATATAGATTTTTTAATATTCAGCCATACCGATGCGGTGCTGACAGCGGGGATGTACCGTGCCGCTCTGCGGGGCGTCACCATAAGCGGCGTATTCGACGATGAATACAATCGAGGGGAACTACCGGATGAAGCCGCTCGATTGAACCGGGGATTGGGCGCTACTGCCGCGCGCATATACAGCGAAGGCAATCGCAATGTGTTTTATGAACACGCTATCGCCCACGGCGGACACCTGCATCATAAAACATTAATAATTGATAATCGCAAAGTTTTGACCGGCTCTTATAATTGGTCTCTCAGCGCCCGGGATCGCAATCAGGAAATCTTATTTCAATTTGAGGATCCGTTCGTCGCCCGCCTGTTTCAGCAGGAACACGCCCGCATTGTAAATAATGCCCGACTGCATCCCCGGGCACCGCTCAACGATTCCCTTGAAATACCGAATGTGCAGATCCGCGACGAACACATCTGCCTGCCCGCACAATACGCACCGCCGCAATACAATCAGACACTTACGGTGTTCTCCGGACGGGAAGCTTATTCCCGTGTGGCGCATTACGATCTAACTCGCATTCCCACCCAGGCAATCGTATCAGACAACGACGCATGGTGCTTTCCTATCACAGAATCGCAAAACACTTCCAGCGGTTCGAGTCACGGACGCTACTATCAGATTGCGCCCTTATCCGCGCAATACAATCGAGCGGTATTCGCGCCGGGGTATGCGGCCGACGTTCGCGCGACCGATCAACCGGCACTACCCTGTGCGCATAAATACTGTCGTGCCATTACACCGCGCATGTTACGCACCGACCAGGGCATCCTGTGGCTGAACGAACCCATCGCGACTGAATTGGAATTGCGTATGCTGGATCGCAACGGATGGCACCCGACTATAACGGCCACGCATATTCAGGGTGGCGTATATCAATTCACACCGCAAAGCGTCAGCGGCGACGTACTGCTGACCCTGCACGCTTCTGTTACCGGGAAGAATTCGCAAACGTACCTGGCCTGTTTACAGAATGGGGCCACTCTGGATACGAGCATACGAACATTCCTGGAAGCGCTGCACTGGTTTGACGGTCCGTCGGTTGCCTGCCAGATAAATGTATTACAATAGCAAAGGCAGATATCGAATAAACGAATAATTTGATCGCCCAGCGCTGAATCAGTTTTAAAAGTTCTTAAAAAACAGGCGGATCTCTAACAATCGGCCGAGTTCAACAATTGGCCAGACCGCAATCTTCGCTTTCTTTTTCAATTTCGATGGTGGCATGATTGATGGAATTGCGTCCCGCAATACGGCGAACATCCGATTTTACCCGGATCATGTCATCTATGGACGCCGTATCGGCCACTACCACATGCGCGGTTAAGATATGATACTCGCCGTCCAGCGACCATAAATGCGTATCGTGAATGGAAAGTACGTCCCGGCTCTCGCAAATTTCTTTTTCGATACTGTGCACGGAAGTCACACCGGAGGGTATGCCCTGAAAAAGTATCTTCAGAGTGGAAACGAGAATCTTGATGGCATTGTAAGCTACGAATAGATTGATCAGCAGCGATAGAATCGGATCAAGTATGGGAACGTTGAAAAAGTACATGACCAGTGCGGTGATCAATACCGCCAACCAGCCCAGCAGGTCTTCTATCAAATGCCAGCTGACCACTCGTTCATTCAGGCTGCTACCGCGACGCATGAAAAACGCGCCCGCCCCGTTGAAAAGGACTCCTACAACGGCCAGCCCGATCATTCCGCCGGCATGCACATCGGGCGGATCGCTCAAGCGCTGAACGCAAATGTAAACGATGAATGCCGCCCCGCCGATCAACACGCTGCTATTAATTACCGCCGATAGCAGCGTAAAGCGGCGATAGCCGTACGAAAAATGCCGATCACGCTTGCGGCGGCCCAATCGATGCATGGCCATGGCAAAACCCAGCCCCAGGGTGTCGCCCAGATCATGCAGGGCGTCCGCCAGGATCGCCACACTGTTGGTCAAATAACCGCCAATTAACTCAATGATGGTGAACACCGCGTTGAGCAGAAAAGCGATCAGAATGTTGCGGCCCGAATCCGATCCCGAATCATCCGGATTTGCGTGGGAATGGCCGTGATTGTGAGCGTGATTATGATTATGGAAATGCAAACCCGACTCCGAATGTGGTCGACCGGCATAAAGCGTTGACCGAAAAAAACGCACCGCAGAAAAAGATCAGCCGGGGCGATACACTTAAAATAAGACTGCGCCGCATAGAATCAAGTCCCTGGACATATCGAAAAGCGATTTTCGTCCGAATCTGGCCGATACTGTAGACAGGTGATCGCACGGCGGAGGAAAGCCAGACGGCCTTCAGAGCGCCGGAGCGCAATCACCGGGTCGAAGAGCGCCAATTCGAAATACATGTTAACGTCAATTTCCAATGAAAAGCGCTTCTGTGGCCGATGGGTCCTGCCAATCGGACTGCTGCTATTGAACCTTGTTTTCATACCGGGCAGTTTCGCCTTTCTGTCGGCCTTTCCGGGTTCCACTCATGGAAATCCCGGTCAAAACCATCCACCGGATGATTATCGGATCAGCCTGGTGGCGCTGGGCAACTGGGCGGGACACTGGCAGGTGGATGCGGATGGCACCGGCGGCCTGGCCGCACTGCAAACATATCTGGAAGAACGCCGTCGGATGTTACAGGCGGAAGGTGGCGGTCTGATTCTGGTACAGAGCGGCGATTTCTCCGGTGCTACTACTATAGAAGAATTCACTGCCCGCGTTGCTCCGGCGCCCCTGAATATTCCGGTGCATATGCGTATAGACGCACTGGCTCCGGCCCGTAATGAGTTGGAGCTGGCCCGTAAAACCGCCGGTCGGCCCGATTGGGATCGCATTCCGTTTTTAAGTCTTAACTTTCGGTTGGCTCCGGAAGAAGTGGACCGAACAAATCTACGGCCCTACCGTCTGGTGCGACGAGGAAATTATACGGCTTTTTTGACCGCGCTGACGGCCGGTTATGAACCGGATGTGAACGGCAATCCGATTGAATTGTTGCGACGTGAATTAAAACGCCAATCGGGCGCCGATGTGATTGTACTGTTGCTGGGTAACGAAGCCGATCCGGAGAAGTCGACATCACAGAACAACAATAATGACTCCCATGACGAGCCGGACGGCGAACAGGGCGATCCACACGACGAAAACTACATGGAAGCGGATACGGAGCAAAAGAAGCACGGTCCCTGGTTTAATAGCGCGTCAATCTTAAGTAGCGACGCTTTCCGAACAATGTTTGCGGATGAATTAAATGAACCGGCGGATCCGGTGAGCATCCAACCGGCCTCGGTCTGGACCGATCAGTTTGTGATTATTCAGAGCGGAGCCGATCAGAATCATTTTTATCGCCTGCGCACGGGCCCGTATGTGTGCGCCATTGCGGGACGTACGGTTTGTGAGATTGAAATGCGTTTTCGCAATCATGCTCTGATCGGACTGGAACAACGCTTTATTGATGTAAATTCTCGCGGGCGTCCGTATCGACACATACCGCCCGATCCGGCCATCAGCCGGGTACTGGATCGGTAGACGACCGAACGCCGCATCCTTTCAGATTCATAAAACCGTGCCAAATTCGCTTTCAAATTCGTTGTAAACGCGCTTTTTTCTTGTATGTTTCAGGCGCCTGCCGCAATATTCAATCCATGATGATTCTCACCGTATTACGCGCCGCCAGCATCGTATGCTTCCCGCTGCTGGCCGTGTACCTGTGTCGTAGATTCCGGGCCTTTGAAATAATCGGGCCGGTGGTTCTGTGTTATGCCGGCGGAATCATCATGGCCTTCCTCCCACTGGAAGAATACTTTGCCGGGGATCTGAGCCTTAGCTCTCTGATTCAAACTTTACGCGGCACTATTGACGGCAG
>JAGRMX010000025.1 GCA_020441025.1 Leptospiraceae bacterium | reverse complement strand
ATTCGATTGGCCGAACATTATCGATTGCCGCCGGAGGTGATTGCCTTTATTCCCGAGCACCACGGCACGTCCACCATGGCTTTCTTCTATCATAAGGCGCTGGAGAAAATGAAACGCAAGGTGAAGCGCGAAGATTTTCGCTATCCCGGTCCCAAACCCCAGAGTAAGGAAACCGCCATAGCCATGATTGCCGATTCGGTGGAAGCCGCCAGTCGTTCGCTGGACGAGGTGAATGAGGATACGGTTAACGGATTGATCAATCGCATTATGCATTTAAAGCAGCAGGAAAATCAACTGGATGAATCGGGATTGACCATCGGCGATTTGAGCGTCATTCGCGACGCATTCCGGGAAGTGCTGCTATCGTCTTTCCATTCACGACCCAAGTATCCCAATCAATCCGACACGCAGAAACTCGAACAGCGCAATGCCGGATCTTCCGCATCGGCAAAAGGTTCCCGAAAAAAAGGGGCCGTAACTAAAAAATCACAAAACAAAAAGTCTTCCCCCTCCGCCGCACGTGCAAAAAAACGATAACTGCGTTTTCCACAGTACCGTCTAAAACTGGTCTCCCGAATCATATTCATGAGGCCGTAAAGCATTGTTTCATTTGAGGAGTACGACATGAAACTCATGAATCGTTTACAGCGGCATATTGCCCCCCGGCGCGTATTAGTTATCGCGCTGGTATTTCTGGCGACCGGTTGGTCGGTCTGGCCGGCCGGAGATGAACATCCCCTGGATGACGTATACCGCGACGCCGTAGATGGCGTTATGCAGCCGGCCGATCCGCTGGTCGTATTGCGGCGTATGTCTTTGCAGATACGGGGCGTGCTACCCACGGTAAGTGAAATCCAGGAATTTGAAAAGAGTCCGCCGGAAAATCGCGTGGCGGCTTTTGCCGTACGCTTTCTGCGCGATCCGGACGCCGCGCACTACTGGGCGTTGCAATACGGTTCGGCATTGCGCTCCCGGGAAGATCAGCGCGGCACCGAATATGGCAGCTACTTCGAATATCTGGCGCGTTCTTTTCATGAAAACAAGCCGTACAATAAAATGGTGGCCGAAATGATTCTGGCTACCGGCGACACGGCCGAAAATCCGGCCGCTAATTTTTATCTGCGGGACGACGCCGATCCGTTACAGGTGGCCGAGTACGTGGGTCGCGTGTTTTACGGCGAGCGTCTGGCATGCGCGCGCTGTCATGATCATCCCTTTAACTCTGAATTTTCACGCCGGGATTATTACGGCTTTGCCGCCTTCTTCAGTCAGGTATATGTCAAAAAGCGCTATGAGATTGAATGGCTGGGTCGTGAACGCCTCGAGCATTTTCCGGCGGATTATCGTAAAGAATACGAAGAGAAGCGCAACGATTGGAATCGCAATGTCTGGAACAAAATGAACCAGCAACAGAAGCAGGCCTGGCAGCGCGAGAACAAGCTGGAGTATTACAAGGTCGCGTATGAACCCATGCTGGCGCTGCGCTTTCCGCATACGGACGATCAACCCGGCGGTGATCTGGTGGAACCGCAATTTCCGGACGGCACCCGGGCGCTGGTGGATGAAGGCGAGGATCGTAGGCGCGTATTCGTGCGCTGGTTGACTTCGCAGCGTAACGACCGCTTTCGTAAAGTTATGATCAACCGGGTCTGGACCGAACTAATGGGCTGGAGCTTTTTTACTCCGCTGGATGACTGGAATCCGAATACGCGTTTACGGCATCCCGAAATTCTGGAGCATCTGGATCAGGTTTTTCTGGAACGTGAATATCGTATAAAAGATTTAATTTTCTATATTGTAACCTCCGAAGCGTACGCCCGACGAGCCCCGCGCCCGGACGACGCGGATGCCGGGTCGGATGTGGCTTACTTTCGTCCGCAGCGTATCAACGCGGATCAATTGCTGAACAGCATGTTACGCGGTACGCAAACCCGGCAGATCGCGCATGTGTACGAACGCGCGGCCCGGGTGGATACCGAATCCGGCGATGATATTCGGCGCCGCATCAACCTGGAAGGCATGGGCGAATTAAAGTCACCTCAAAAGAATGTGCGCGACCTTACAAACGCCTGCGAGGTACCGCGTCCGGCGCACGAACGCACTCTGCTGGCCATGTTCGGCGCCGGTCCGCGCCTGGACGTGGATGACGACAGTCATGAACCGACCATCGATCAGGTGCTGGCCTTATTGAACGGCAATACCACGTATCAACTGGTTTCCAATTATGGCGGCGACGATTCCTGGATCCGGCGCGATTTCAATCAGCACAAAGATATGCTGGTTACGGTGGATAACATTTACCTGGCGTTGCTCGGTCGCCACCTGTCAACGGTGGAAAAAGAGCAAATTGCCGGAATGATAAGTTCTCGTTACCAGCGTCAGGAAGACGATTTCAATCGGGAACTCACTCAGGACATCGTCTGGAGCATCTTAAACAGCCAGGAGTTCATTCACCTGTATTAACAGATCAACTTCGTAAGGTGATAATGAGAGCATACCTACATCGCATTGATATGAAATATCGTGTTGCATCCATGCGATGGATTGACATTATTCAGGAGTCTTAACATGAATCAGAAACGAGCGCATCGTAAAATGAATTCAATGGAACGTAACGTAGAGCAATGGTTGCGTTCCTTCGGTCGCAGCGATCGAACTAATACGGAAGCCGGCGCCGATCAGGAAATGGAAATAGAGCGTAAACTGGCGTTGAGCGGAACTAAAGACAATGCCACCGCCGGACGAGGCACCATGGCCCGTCGCAGTTTTCTGATGGGCGGCCTCGGAGTTCTGGGAGCCGGTCTGGGCGCGGGATTGTTTTCGCACGCCTTTTCGAAGACCGGCGGACAACTGCTGGCCACGGAACAGGCGGACATTACGAAACCTTCGCCCATCAAGTCGGTGATTTTTATAAACCTGGCGGGTGGCGCCAGTCACGTGGATAGCCTGGACCCCAAGCGGGGCAACGGTCCCTTCGGTCAGGTGGCTACTCGCATCCGGGGTGTGAATCTCTCCGACCGGTTGCCGCTGACCGCGAAAGAACTGCATCGCGTAAGTCTGGTGCGTTCGTTGTATTCCCAGGAAGGCGATCACGGCCGCGCGTCCCATCTGTTGCACAGCGGACACCGTATGCTGGCGGCCTTCGCGGATATTCCTTCATTCGGTTCGGTGATCGCCTATGCCAAACACAAAGCCAATCAACCTTATTTCCCCGAACATATTACGTTGGGCGGTCGCAATGACATCATCGGGCGGGGCGGTTTTCTGGGGACCAAATTCGATTCATTTCACATTGGCAACGTGAAGCAACCGTTGAGTAACATCACTCCCCACCGAAGAGTGAGCGAGGCGGCCTTTTATCGTCGCGAACAGATTGTAGACGCCATCAACGCAAACTTCGCCGGACGGGTCGCATCCGGAGAAACAAAAGTGTGGCGTGAGATGCATGCCTCGGCGCTGGAGTTCATGAATTCGGATCGTTTGAAAATTTTCGATTTGAATCAGGAAGCGGCCGCTCAGCGACAGCGTTTCGGCGATACCAATATGGGTAATGCGCTTCTGATGGCCAAACGATTGGCCGCTGCAGAGGTGCCGTTTATCGAAATCACTATGGGCGGTTGGGATACCCACAATAACAATCGTGCTCAGCTCACCAATTTACTGGGACAACTGGATCAACCCATGGCCGCGTTGCTGGGCGAACTGGGCTCGAGCGGATTGTTATCCCAAACTCTGTTTGTATTGAATACCGAGTTCGGTCGAACACCCAATATCGCGTCCAACGGCGATGGTCGCGATCACTATCCCCGGGCCTGGAGTGCCATTATCGGCGGCGGCAATATTCCGGCCGGTCAGGTGTACGGCGAAACCGACGAAAAAGGCGCGCAAATTGTAAAGGGCGCGGTGCATGGCAAAGACTTTACCGCCACCATCTATGAGGCCGCCGGGATCAACTCGCGTTCCAGTCTGTATACCAGCGTGGGCCGTCCCATGCAATTGATTGAAGACCCGGAACCCATTCAGCCGCTTTTACCCGGTTGATGAGTTGACAACCGGAAATATATAGCGTACATTCAAACCGGAAGCGTGACTGATTTGCGGCCGCAAGCACGTTTCCGGTTTTTTTGCGTGCCGCCGCTGCGGACTTCCCGCTATCATATGAAAATTCGCGCCACTAAAACCATGCAGGGTAAGTTCAATGACCGCATACTTACCGCTCGCATGCAAACCGACCGGGAAGGCCATCATATTCTGATGGTGGAAGAACTGGGTGCCGTTTCCCCGCTGGAATTTCATATGTTCGGCTTCAAGGTCGTGGAGGCGGTAACGGATGAGGTTGAAAAATTGAAGCGGGGCGGATATCGCGATTTCGGACGCATGGGACCCTTTTTCGAAAAATTCGAATCGGGTTGAAAGAATTTTACGGTCCGGGCATATTTGCCCGATTTCCGAATCGGTCCGCCGCACCGATTCTTTTCAGGATGCACAATGAAAATCAATATAAAATCGAAACATGAATTAGAAGCTGAACCAATATTTAAAGCAAAATCAAAATCCGGGTTCGCCGGTACGTTACCGGCGTATCTGGGCGGCGCGGTAATGATTGTGTTGTTAATTGCAATCACTCTGCCGGGTTGCCGCACAGTCGGTTGCATCAGCGGGAATTGCGCCGGTGGCGAAGGCTCATATACGTACGAAAACGGCGATCAATACCGTGGTCGCTGGATGAATCAAAAACCGCACGGCAAGGGAACGTATACCTATTCGGACGGCGGACTGTACGAAGGGGAATTTCAGAACGGTGAACGCGATGGTCAAGGCACTATGCGCTATCCGGATGGCAGTGTGTACACCGGGCGTTGGTCCGATGATAAGCGTTCGGGTCAGGGCACCTTTCGCTGGGCCAATGGCGATAATTATGAAGGCGAATTCAAGGACGACAGCATTCAGGGCAAAGGTACCCAGACCCTGGCGGACGGATCGGTTTATAAAGGCGATTTCGTGAATGGGAAACGCGAAGGCCGGGGCGTTATGCATTACGCTAACGGGAACGTATACGAAGGGGAATGGAAAAACAACCAACCCAACGGCCAGGGAACACTGAAAGAAACCGATGGCACGGTGCGTACCGGATTGTGGGTAAACGGTCAGTACATCACTCAATAAAGTTCCGCATCTAATGGGCGCAGCTAAATCGGAGGGTGAAGACCATGTTATCCGTCTGGATGTACCGATTGAAATCTGGAAAACGCCGGCCGGGCAACAACTGCGCACTGCCTTCGGTGACGGAGCGGAAATAGAGCGCCTGGCCCGTCAGGCTCTACAAACAATCTGTCGATTGGATGATATCGATGTTCGTTTTGAACTGGGGCTGGAGTTAATATCCGACACGCGCATGCAGGCGATCAATCGGGCGGAGCGCAATAAAGACACGCCGACTGATGTGTTGAGCTTTCCTCAAATCGCGTTTCCGCCGGATGGTACGCAGGATTTCAGCAAACGATCCGAGTTAAAAGATATATTGAATGAATTTCCGCCGCTGCCGGGCCCGGAGGACGCATTGTATTATCAACTGGGCGACATCCTGATTTCAGTAGAAACCTGTGCAAAACAGGCGCACAGCATCGGCCATTCCATGGCGGACGAATTTCGGCGTCTGTTGGTGCACGGGCTGCTGCATCTGTTCGGCTATGACCATGCGGTCAGCGCGGAACTGGAACGGCGTATGCAGCGCCGGGAAGACGCGGTATTGGATTGCATTTCCGGGTCGTAAAGCGTTCATGATAACGGCAAAAATCACGAAGATTTGTTGGTTTCCATATTGATTCTTGCTTGCCGGACGGCACAATCGGGTCGAAAATCAATAGCAGGTTGCCGAAAAAGCCCGGGGCGGCTTTCTTCGAGCAAGCATTTGCGATAGGAACGCGCAGTATTTGTACTGATCCGGTAGATTCGGGAACTTCCGCTCTAAAATTTCAGCCAACCATTATGCGGATATATCATATTAATATTCAAAGCCGGCGCTTACTACGACTGATTACGTCGGAAGATATTGCGGCCGCGCTGGTTCGTACTACCGTCGTGCTTGGCCTGGCACTGGCACTGTTCGCTATGCTGGCACCGCGGAACATTTATTCTCAGGCGACCATTGAAGAAGGTCCCGCCGCACAGCAGAATGTCGGCGGGCAAAACTCGAACAATCAAAACGCCAACAATCAAAACATATCCAATGGAAATTCCGCGAATAATGAAGCTCGCAATCCGGCGGAATGGTCCAACCTCGCGCAGCGTTCGCAGCGGTTGGCCCGGGAAAGCGGCTTTCGCGATTTTGAAGTGGATGTGTTGCACAGCGAAATCACCGTCAGTTTGAATCGGCTGATCAATGATCCCGAAATACCCACCTTGCCCGCCTATGAAAACGAAGAACAGCGCGCGGCCGTTTACGCCGATCGTCTGGCGCACGCCGTCGCGCCGCGAATCGTAAAAGGCGAAACCGCCGATGGCACCGGCTTTTTTCGCATCATGCTGCGGGAAGACCTGGCCTATGGTACCGAACCGCGACCGAGCCGTTATTTGATTCGCACTCATTGTTATCTGTTTTTTGAATCCGCCGAACAAACCGATCCCCACGCCGAAGACGAGCCGGGAAACGCGAATTCCCGCGGCACAACAAACAATACAATCGAAATCGATCGGCAGGCCCCTCGCAGTTTGCGGTTAAAACGCATTATGTTTCAATACTATCTGGTGAACTACAGCGGTGTTGAGTATCGCCGTGAAATCCGCCGACTTACCCACCCGGGACCGTTTCCCGTGGAAGGGACCGCAGGCGATTGGACCGCTCCGCGCGAGTCGGTGGAGAATGTAGGCGCAGATTCCCGGGAGCAGACCGACGGTGAGGCGAGCGATTCGTCTCTGGTGGATAACAGCGAGCTGCAACTGGAGTACTACCAGCAACCGGCCGATGTGCGTCCGGCCTGGGAAGGCGTTGATGGAGTTCCGGTACCGGAACTGGCAATGCAGCCCGAGTATCGCCTGCGGCTGGGCAATCAGAATAGCGGTATTCCCTTTGAGCGTCAGATTCGCATTTTGCAGAATTATAAAGACATGCTGCGGATTGTGGATCGTATTGTGCATAAACGCCGGCGCAGCTACGAATTGGAACGGGATATCATAATCCAGACCATGACCGAGTTTCCCCTGTAATAGCGATTCTGTCAGAGCTCTGACAAATACCCTCAGACGTATAGTTCCGGCTGAAAGCAAGCTTCCGCACGTATCGAGATGGTCAATCCTGTATAATAGTGGACAGCAGACCCACTACCGGAACCCATGCCACTCTGAACTATGAGAACCTATGAGTTGATTACCATATTGCGCGTAAGCGCCGATTCGACCCTGGATCAGGCGAAGGCCGCTTTGAAGGAAATCCTGGATCGGCATGGCGCCCAGGCCAACAAGGACGAGGATTGGGGCGAACGCAAATTGCACTTTGAAGTGGACGATTTGCAGACCGGCCATTATCTGCATTCCCAGTTGAAGGCCGAGCCACAGGCCATCAAGGAACTGAAGCGTGAAATGCAGATTGATCGTCACATCCTGCGTTTTATGATCAAGCGAGCGGCCTGATGGCGGGCGACGTCAACAAAGTAGTGTTGATCGGTCGTCTGACCCGCGATCCCGAATTGCGTCAAACCCAGAGCGGCACGTCCTATGCGCGCTTTTCCATTGCGAATAATCGTATGTATGTGGCCGGCGGGGAGCGCCGTGAAGAGGTATCGTTCTTTAATTGTGTCGCCTGGGGCCGTCAGGCGGAAGTGATCAACCAGTACTGCCGTAAAGGTAAGCAGGTGGCCATCGAAGGACGATTGCAGCAGCGTAGCTGGGAAAACCAGGAAGGCAAAAAGCAATCCGTGGTTGATGTGGTGGTCGAGCAGTTACAGATGCTGGGCAGCCCGGGCGACGGGGGCGGCAGCGGCAGCTCCGGAGATGGGGCCTACGGTTCCGAGTCGCGTTCATATGCTCCGGCGCAGAACAGTCCGCCGTCATATGATGATCCCATGCCGTATGATGGCGGCGGGATGGAAGACGACGATATTCCGTTTTAGTCATTAATATGTTAAAATGTCGATGTGCGTATCGGCAGGAGTTTCAACATGAAGGTTATTTTACAGAAAGACGTACCCAATCTGGGAGATGCCGGCGAAATCAAAGACGTGGCCTCCGGTTTTGCCCGCAATTATCTGATTCCGCGTAAGCTGGTCATACCGGCCCTGGAAGGCAATACCCGCGCGCTGGAACATCAGAAAAAGCTCATGGAAATCAAATCGGCCCGGCGCGCGAAAGAAATGGAAGGCGTGGCGGAGAAGCTGAAAGGTCTGGGCTCGGTGCAGGTTTCCGTGCGGGTGGGAGTCGGTAATAAAATGTTCGGTTCGGTTACCCCCATGCAAATCGCTCAGGTGCTGGCCGAGAACGATTTTGCCATCGATCGACGCAAAATTGAATTGGGTGAAAAGATCAAAGCACCCGGTAATTATAATTTCAAAGTGAAGCTGGCGGAGAAAATCTCCGTACCGCTGACCCTCGAAGTGATTCCCATTCACGAAGAGGAAGAGTACGTATCACCGGTGACGGAAGATCATTCCGCGGATGACGAGCAGGCCGAAGCGTCGACCGAAGAAACTGAATCAACCGAATCCGCCGAATCCTGATACCCGGCCGCCATACTCTTTAGCATTCGATGTCGACTTCCGCTGCCGAATGCGGCGTTTAGATTCGTATTCCCATTTTAAGGAGCGTGTTCCCTGCCGCAATCGGTTTGGTATATTCATCCCGGGACCGTCCGGACGCTACCGTAGCGCGTACGGGTTGGCGTGCATCGTTATCCACATTTTTCCCGCTAGGCCGCTGTCTTTCCGCATGACCGGATAATCCGATCCATTAATCCGGTCTGAATGTCCGAAGCAGCCGATCAATACCCTCACGATGTGGAGGCCGAACGTCAGGTACTGGGCGCCGTGCTGGTACGGCCCGATCTCTTGATTCAGGTAAATTCCATACTTTCCAAAGAAGATTACTTTTTTGAAGCCCACAGTTTCATTTACGATTCGGTACTGGATCTGTACAATCGCGGTAATGTAGATTTTGACGCGGTGCAGGTGGTGCAATCGCTACAGGATCGCGGATTGATCGACCCGGCCGGTGGAGCGCCGTACATCATGCGGTTGGCGCAGGATGTCATCGCACCCGGGAATGTCATGCTGCACGCCCGACGTTTGCGCAGTCTGGCGCTCCGGCGTCAGTTGATGCAGGCCGCTAATTCCATTCTGGAAGATGCTTCGCGTCCGAATGAAGATGAAAATGTCTTTCTGCGCAACGTAGAAGAACGCATTCTACGCATTACCAACAGTTCCTTCGCTCAGGGCATCGTACCCGTGCGCGATCTGAAAAAAGATTTCGCCGATTATTTACAAACGCTGATTGAAGCGCGCGGTGCCATTACCGGAACCAGCACCGGCTTCCATGAATTTGATAACCTGACATCCGGATTGAAAGGCGGCGAGCTGATTATTCTGGCGGCCCGACCGGGTGTGGGCAAAACCACTCTGGCCCTGAACATGGCATCCAACGTGGCCATGTTGCATAACAAACCGGTGCTGGTCTTTTCGCTGGAAATGAGTAACATGGAGTTGATGATGCGTCTGGTTTGCTCGGACGCCATGTTCAATCACGGCGATTTAAAACGCGGAAACATCGGCAATCGTGCGCAGCAAATCCTGGGCTCCATCGAAAAAATATGCGCCTCACCGTTGCATATCGACGACTCGGGCGATCTGGATATCTGGGAATGCATGACCCGCACGCGGAAGTTTAAAGTGGATATGGATCAGCGCGGCGAGGGCATCGGACTGGTTATTATTGATTATTTACAATTGATGTCCGATCCGTCTTCGCGCAAACTGGGGCGCCAGCATGAGGTGGCCATGATCTCCCGTTCCCTCAAGCAACTGGCCAAAGCAGTCAATGCGCCCATCCTGGCGCTGTCGCAGATGAATCGATCGGTGGAACAACGTCGGGGCGATTCGGCCCGACCGCAGTTGAGTGACCTGCGTGAATCCGGCGCTATCGAACAGGATGCGGACATGGTGCTTTTTATACACCAGGCCCAGCAGGGGGAAGCGGAGAGCGTGGAAGACCTGGAGAACCAGGGTACGGTGGAAGTGATTATCGCCAAACATCGCAGCGGACCGACCGGTGCTTTTCGATTGGCCTTCCGTCCCGAAATCAACAGATTTGACAATCGCGTGGTGGAAGCGCCCGCGTATTGATTGCGAATTGATATGATTACATTACTGATTGCCATTGGTGCGCTGCTGGTGCTGGGTATGTTCATCGGCATATTTCTGGCGCTGGCCTTTTACGTGTATCATCGCGATAATAAGGCCCGGACACCCGATCCGGTCCGGCGCAATACGCCGCGCCCTCACATCGGCGATCCTTAAAATCTCGGCTCTGTGCTTTTACAGCATTGGCGCGCTCGGAAAATTCACGACGATCTGGCCGCGCACCAACGGCAAAGGCGGCCACCCGACGTGGAATTCCTGCTCGACGGGGCTTTTCTGTGCCCGATTATGTCACACCCTCCGGCTATACTGGTCTCATGCATAAACCCAAAGAACGTCATCGTTATCAATGCAAGCAATGCCTGCGACCTTATGTGCGCTGGGAAGGTCGTTGCACCGGTTGTGGAAACTGGAACACCCTCGAAGAGATTTCCGCCGGCAAGAGTGAGGCGGCCAATCTGGCGGCGGCACCGCTGGCCAGTTTGCGGACCCTGGAAAGGAAGACCGAGAGCGGACGCCTGACTACCGGCATTACCGATATGGACCTGGTTTTGGGTGGTGGGCTGGTGCCCGGATTGCTGGCGCTGCTGGCCGGCGAACCGGGGGTGGGCAAGTCCACCCTGGTGCTCGAAATCGCCCGGGCCTTTCAGGGTAAGTTCTATTATTTCAGCGGAGAAGAATCGGTCGAACAGATTGCGTTGCGGGCCGACCGCCTGGAGTTGCCCGGTGAGCGATTGTTCATATCCCGGGAAACCGATCCGGAACTGATCTGTGAGCGCATACGGCGAGAGCGACCGGACCTGGCGGTAATCGACTCCATCCAGACCGTCTATCGTCCCGGCGGCCAGCAGATCCCCGGCATGATCGGCCCGCTCAAAGAAGCCGCCATGCTTTTTCTGGAAACCGCCCGGGCCACCGAGACTCCGATTTTGCTGACCGGTCACATCACCAAAGAAGGGAACGTGGCCGGGCCGCGTCTGCTGGAGCACATGGTCGACGCTGTGCTCTATTTTGAAAGCGATCGTTTGAACCACATGCGCGTACTGCGGGCCATCAAGAATCGTTTTGGTGCCGTAGGCGAAGTAGCGCTGTTTGAAATGCACTCCCGGGGATTGCGCACGGTCGAGCCCGCGCATCCCTTCAGGGATGAATCGCACAGCGCTCCGGGCCGGGTTTGTTCCGTATTGCTGGAGGGCAGTCGGGCCATTCCGGTGGAAGTGCAGGCATTGGTGTCCCGTGCCGCCTATGGACCGGCCCGGCGCACCGCGGAGGGTCTGGATCAACGTCGGTTGCTGTTGCTGGGGGCCGTGCTGGAGAAATACGGCAAAGTCCGACTTGCCGAGTGTGACATCTTTGCCAACCTGGCGGGGGGCCTCAGTTCCGATGAACCGGCACTTGATCTGGCGCTGGCCGCGGCCATTTTATCGTCCTATCAAGAAATGGCCGTACCGCCCACGCTGGGTTGTCTGGGAGAGGTGGGACTGTCCGGCGAGATTCGGCCGGTCAGTCGGCTTCCAGAAAGGATTCTGGAGCTCAGTCGTCTGGCTATTCAACAGGTGCTTGTGCCGAAGGCCGCGCTCAAGAATATGGAACAGGATGAACGTCTTTCGGCCGCCGGAGCTCCGAATTTAATCGGTGTGGCGGACATCGGCGATTTAATTGCTATATTAAACCGATCGGTTCCGCGCTGAGCCGGGATTACAGTATGTCTTCACAAAAAGCAAAAGCGTTCGTTTTTAAGATTTCCCGTCCGATTTTAATCGGACTGTTCTGTGTGAGCGTCATACATTGTGCCGCAGAACCGACCGAAGAAGATGTGGAACGCGCCCGCAGTGAATTTTTAATCATGCGGTTTCAGGCGCCGTTTGTACGCGAACTGCGCGGTCGTTCCGATATGGAATTGATGCAAATGGTATGTCGCAGTAAAAACCTGGATTGTGACGCCCTGTTGAAGCGCATCGAAGAGAGTGATCCACAGTTTTATCAGCAATTGCAGTCCAGTCAGAACTGAATCGAACGCGATCTGTTATATTCGGTTTCACCTGTGCGCGGCCGTTCTGCTTGTTTCCCGGTCGTTTATTGGGGCCGTTCAAAATTCTGTCGATCAATCGTTCCCTTCGTCCCGGAATTCGCATTCCAGCGACACATACGGCACATGCGAAAAAGCGCCAGACTCCTCTCAGAACTATGAGTTATTAAAGCACATTGATTGAGCTGTTTTTATCCGGATTATATTATGAAAAATGAGACCGATTCAAAAATCGTTTTAGCGCTACATGCGGATCCGACGCATGCATTGCATAGACTACGCCGGAAGTTGCGCCGGGAACGAATTCTATGGATGAGTTTGCTGGCAATCAGTTTCGGCGTTCAGTTGCTTTTCGTGCGGTATCCGTTGCGGGCCGAAGAAAGCGACGAGCAACGCCATCAGCATACGTTGCAAAAGTTGCTCTACTACATGGAGAACTATTATGTGGAAGATCTGGGGCGGGAGGCTCTGCTGGAGGGCGCCATCAGAGGCGTATTGAACTCCGCCCGGGATCCGTACACCCGCTATCTGAATCCGGAACAACTAAAGCGATTTTCCGAGAATGAGCGCGGCGAACGGGTGGGCATCGGTGTTGAAGTCGATCCGAGGGAGAACCCGCCGGTAATATTAAAGCCCATCGAAGGCGGACCCGCGCTGCGGGCGGGTTTGCAGGCCGGTGATGTAATTGAAACCATTGACGAGCGCAAAACCACCGATCTGAATTTCAGTGAAATTGTCGATTTGATTTCCGGTGAACGCGGATCGGTGGTCAAGCTGGGTATTCGCCGGGACGGACATGCGGGCGTTCTGAGTTATCAGATTGTGCGTGATGTATTTACGCTTAATTATGTGCACGCTCATTTTTTTGATGAACAAAATGTCGGCTACATTCGACTCACACAATTTTTCGGCGAAGAGAAAACCGTTCAGGAATTTTATGATAATCTTAAATCAATCCGCGAACGTCATCCGACCGGTTTGATTGTGGACCTGCGCGGCAATGGCGGCGGTCGGGTGCAGATGGCGGCGGTCCTGGCCGGTTACTTTCTGGAAAAAGACGCAGTGGTTACCCGGGTGCGCGGACGATTGGAAGGCTGGAATCGGGATATACGAACCGGAGAACAAACCGGAGTTCTGCCGGATGACATTTCGATTGTGATTCTGGTAGACGCAAACACAGCCTCCGCCGCGGAAATCTTCGCGGGCGCACTACAGGATTATAAACGCGCCGTATTAATCGGCGCGACTACGTACGGCAAGGGCTCGGTGCAGCGCGTGTTTCGACCCTTGCCCGATCACGGAGCGGCATTGATCACCATTCAAAAATACTTTACTCCGAATAATCGTGTTATTCATGGCCGTGGCCTGCGACCCGACATTGAAGTACAATCGGGGCCATCCGAGGCCGAGTTGTTTTATTATTCACGCATGGTGAACGCCCATTTTTTACGGGATTTTCAATCCCTTCATCCGGAGTATTCAAATAATCTGGTAACCGAATTTCGCACTGCGGCGGCCGATAAGGGGTGGCCCATCTCCCCGGACACGGCCCGTTTGTGGCTGAAACAGATGTATCGAGTAGAGCAGTTTACTCCCGACCCGGAAGTGGATTCTGCGTTACGGCGGGCGCTGGAACAGCTACAGAATTCCGCTTCCGGCACGAACAGAGGGAATGATGATTAAATCGGCGTTCTATCCGTTCGTAGCGTCTTACCATCACGCACAGATGCAAAGAAGATGATTGTACTCGGTATCGAAACTTCGTGTGATGAAACATCCGTAGCGGTGGTGCGCGACGGACGCGAATGTCTGGCTAATGTCATTCATTCGCAAATCGGGGACCACGCGCCGTATCGGGGCGTGGTTCCGGAGATTGCCAGTCGACAGCATCTGGAGAAGATCAATTCGGTGTACGCCCGGGCCTTAGAACTGGCGGATATTCCGGCCGCCGAATTGGATTGCGTGGCCGTTACGAATCGCCCCGGGCTGGTTGGTTCACTTATGATTGGCGCGCAACTGGCGCGCAGTGTGGCGCTGGTGCATGACCTGCCCATTGTGGCGGTCGATCATCTGGAAGCGCATCTATACGCGCCCTGCCTGGAAGGATGGCAACCGCGGTATCCCTTTCTGGGATTGCTGCTTTCGGGTGGCAATTCGGCCATTTATCGGGTGGAAGCTCCCGCCCGATTGAGTGTTCTGGCCGATACCATGGATGACGCCTGCGGCGAGGCCTACGATAAAATCGCGTCGGTCCTGGGCCTGGCTTATCCCGGGGGGCCAGCCATCGAAGCATGCGCCCGTCGGTACCACTCCGAAAATGAAGCAGAGGCGGCGGGGCGGGCTACTCAGGAGCCGTCCCTCTTTGGTCGTCTGTTAAAAAACATGCCCAGGGAGCGTATGGCTTTTTCCTTCTCGGGAATCAAAACGGCGGTGCTGCGTCTGGGCGCCGAACTGGATGGGCTGGATGCGGACGAACGCGGACGATGGTTGCCACGGATCTGTCACGATTTTCAGTGGACCGTGGCCGAACTGATTGAACGCAACCTGTCCCGGGCCGTGCAGCATACGGGTATTGATACCGTAGTGGCTTCGGGCGGTGTGCTGGCCAACGAATTCCTTCGAAATCGACTGAAACTTCTGGCGAACGACAATGGATTTCAATTGATTTATCCGCAAAAAAAAATTCACTGCACGGATAACGCCGGCATGGTCGCCGCTCTGGCATATTATCTATATCGAGCGTACGGCCCGCAGGCATTTGCCGGATTCGATTTTGCCGTTTCCAGTCGGCGTCTGTCCGGGGCGGCAAACCCTGACTGATCGAGTGTATATTTGAATTGGTTGGCATTGACCTTTCTGTTATAAATTTCTTTTACAATCGATTTGCTTTAATAGTAAGGGCCGGACATAATGTAAAGAGCCGTAATTCCGAGATCCCGCAGCTCTGATGTTGCGGTGTAGCCTGTTTTAAGAAACATGAACGATATTCTTTATCTGGAGATCAAACACGCATGAGCGGATTTAAATCAAAACTGGGCTGGGTACCAAATCTATTCACGCTTTCCAACTTAACTCTGGGATTTCTCGCCACCCTGACGGCCGCCGTGGCCATGAATAATTCCGCCAGTGAGAAGTTGCTCATGACGGCGGGAGCCTTTATCTTTCTCGCCATGTTATGCGATGGCGCCGACGGATTTGCCGCGCGATTACTGGATGCGCGTTCCAATCTGGGAGCACAGCTTGATAGTCTGGCCGATCTGGCGACTTTCGGTATTGCTCCCGGAGTGATGATGTACGCGTTTATTTTGCACGATTATAATTATCCGTTGACCGGTGGCGTATCGATTCCGACCGGCATGTTGTTGACCGCGATTTATCCGGCCTGCGCCGCATTTCGTCTGGCTCGGTTTAACGTGGTACATGACGATGATAGTTTTGTCGGCTTACCTTCACCCGTATCGGGAATCATCGTCGGTTTGATGCCCGTGGCGTTCGGTGATGTTATTCAAATTCCGGAAGTGATTCTAATTGCCATTTATCTGTTATGCGCGTTTCTGATGGTGTCCACGATCAAATACGCTAAACCGCAGGTTACCGTCCTGCGCCGTTTTTCTCCGGTGCGTCTGGCTATTGTGGCTATATTTATAGCAGCCAGTCTGGTTTTCGTGGGCTGGCGCTACGGCTTTGCCTATTCGGCCGCGGGTTTGTTTACGATCATAATTGTGTATGTCGTTATTGGTATCGTGGCTCTCATTATTCATGCCATTCAAGAATACCGCATGTAATGAAAAAAACTGCGGATGTTTTAACAATCTGCCGACGGGATCGCCATCGATTGTTTATTAAAAAGTGGCCATGCCCTGGACCTGCATAAAGGCTTCGGTGGTATGCGTGTCAACCTGCGTGGCCCGGAGATAAAACTGTACATAGGGTCCACTGATGCGCACAGTCAGCGCGGCGCGCGCATCATGGAAGCGTATTCCGGACTCCCGGTCCAGATTGGTCTGAATTGTGAAAAACTCACCGGGCGAGCGCGTGGGTTCATGATAGGCCGCCGCCAGTCGGAATTGCCAGTCGCCGGGGTGAAAACCCAATCCGAGTTCGAAGGAACGCGCGCCTGAGCGGCGACTTAACAGGGCCATTCGGAAAACCAGATAGCGACTCTCCGCAAAGAGTCCCATGAATGCACCGGTATGATAATAGCGTTCCTGGTTCCGGGATGGATTGTTGGGAAGGTCGCGACGATCGGGAGCATACATTCGGCGTTCCCGACCGGAGATGCCGATCAACGGACGCCAGGTGGAGAACGGAAAGAATCGAATTTCCAAATCCGCGATCCGATACCCGTCCTGGCAGCGATCTTCCCCGGCGACCTGCGCGACAACGGAGCGCTTCCATAGACTGGCCTGCACGCGTCCCGCTCCGGATTTGCCTTCTCGTTCGGCGCACAACCGTCGTAATTCCGGAACTTCCATGCTCCAGCGTTCATAATCCCAGGGCTCCCGACGTTCCCCTTCGATTGTGAAATGCGTATGTGCGATTCGATGCGCCAGATGCAGGCGACCGTAACCGGCATGCGTGCGCGCATTGCGTTGCACATCGAGATACGTTTCGGTCCACCAGTTCCCGTTACGCCATGCGGTATCCAGACTCAGGCCGCCGGAATCTCGGGCGGGTTGAACGGCCAGCAATAAGCTACGTTCCAGAGCCCAGTACATACCCGGAGACCGATCGTTTTCAACCAACAAAATTCCCGGAGACCAGAAGTGTTGAGGAGCAATTCGAGCCAGTAGCGTGGGAGATCGGCGACCGGCCGGAATCGCCTTAAATAATGAAAAAGCGTCCGGATCAAGCAGGTAATTGGTGCGGGGACCCGGCAGGTAGCGATG